>JAYEFW010000118.1:0-15743 GCA_034658795.1 Thermodesulfobacteriota bacterium | reverse complement strand
CGGTCTCAAATCACAAAAATATTGAAATAGCTCGCTATTCCTTCAACTTTTGTGATCTGAGATCGAACAAATTCGACCCAAATCTATGCGCCTACTTGAGGAAGTTAATTCGTCCACGTTCCTAAGCTCCCTTGGCCCAGGTCTTCATTCTATGCTTAGAAATGTTTAACATCTTTCTGTTCGTCTTAGCGAATTGGGTGCAAGAGTAGTATCAAATCCTGAATAAAATAGTGAATAAGATATTACGCTATTCACTCCTTATTCGTTATATTTTTTTGTTTGTATGGAAGCATCAAAAAGCTATTTCTTGCTTTTTTTACTTTTCTTTTCAAAAGAAAACCGATTTTTAGCACAAACCCCTAAGCGAAAGGAGGGTTCCCTGTGCTTGAGAAACAGATTAATGGTTTTATCGAGTATTGTAAAGTATCGGATTTTAGAGACAAGTCTATTGGGTCATTATCAATAAGACTCAAATCAATTCAACAATTTTCTAAAAACCGCTCTCCTGCGTAAAATCAAATCCATCACATATCGTCACCTTTCAAGGATTTGCCGATTATAAAAATCCTTCCATCCATGTGAAGAAAGCAAGGATTTGGTCACTGAGGCAATTTTTCCATTACCTTTCCTTTACCTTAAGCTCAATGGATATGTGGATGTAGCTGCCGGCCTTGCCGGTGATCCGTAAAAAGATAAGAGATCGAAACAAACCCATATCAAAGAAGGTAGCGCCGAAGCTGCTGCTATAGACTTTCAGATAAATAATTTCACTGTGTTATCAGTCGTTGACGTATAACTAATACGCCTTCCTCCTTCTGGCCTTGTGAAATTAATTATCTGAAAGTCTATATTTGTGGATCAATCCACCTGGCATGGGAAAAAACTTTTCTGTTATATTCATGCTTTGGGCGCTGGGGCTGAGAGTAAGCGAACTGACATCCTTAAAAGTCAAAAGCTTTGAGCCGGATCATGATCCGGCTCAAAGCGCTGTGGTCAGGAGAATTAGGGGTGTGAATTAAAAGAAATATATTGAACTTATTAACTTTATAATGATATAAATAAAAATTTAGGCATCCTTCACGACAAGTCAAAAGTAGTTTACACTTTGTTGATCTTGTATTTTGGCAGTAAAATTTGAAAATAGAAATTGGAAAAAATACAAAGATGTAGATGCGTTACCTAATTTCGAATTTCCAGTTTCGACATCGGCATTCAATTCGATAATACACGCTTTTTCGAAAAAAGTGTAAACTGGTGAATGAAGGATGCCTAAATTTTATATAATATCTTCTTAGACTAATTTTTTACAGGTAAATAATGAGGTTAAGCAAAAAACAACAGGATCTTTTGCAACGACTTCCAGGCATTGACTTTATTCTCGAAAATGCAAAGGATGAGCCTTTCTTTGCAAATATTCCAAAATCCGTTCTTGTCCGTTCAGCGCGTTCTGTTGTTGAAGACCTTCGTAGAGATATCATTAATGGAGGCAAAGAGATAATTGATGAAAATCCGGATTTAAGCTTAATACTTGAAAAGATTAAAAACATCGTAAAAAATATCATGCAACTGAATCTTAAGCGTACTATTAATGCAACCGGTATTATAGTTCACACAAATTTGGGGAGATCATTGCTTCCGGCTGATGCTGTTGAAAATCTTTCGGAAATAGCCGGCAGGTATTCCAACCTTGAATTTGATCTGTCAAAAGGTATCCGCGGTTCACGATATAGTGCGGTCGAGGATATATTATGTGAAATCAGCGGTGCTGAAGCCGCAATGGTCGTAAACAACAATGCCGCTGCCGTACTGCTTTGTTTAGAAACAATAGCCAAAGAAAAAAAGGTTATAGTGTCAAGGGGGGAGCTGGTTGAAATCGGTGGATCATTCAGAATCCCCGATGTAATGGCAAAAAGTGGTGGGATTTTAAAAGAGGTTGGAACAACAAATCGTACCCATCTTAGAGATTATGAAAGAGCTGTTGAAAGTGATACCTGTCTTTTATTAAAGGTGCATAAAAGTAATTATAGTGTAGTTGGTTTTACTGCCGATGTCTCTCTAAAGGAGCTGGTTGAACTTGGAAAAAAATACAGGATTCCGGTAATGGAAGATCTGGGCAGCGGAACTTTTATAGACTTTTCAAAATATGGTCTGTTAAAAGAACCCACTGTCCAGGAATCCGTATCAGCAGGAGCGGATGTTGTAACTTTCAGCGGAGATAAGCTTCTTGGCGGCCCGCAGGCTGGAATAATAGTGGGTAAAAAAAATATCATTGATCAAATAAAACAAAATCCTCTTACCCGTGCGCTACGAATAGACAAGCTGACTCTTGCGGCTCTTGAGAGCACCCTTCGTCTGTACAGAGATCCGGAAAAAGCTATTGAAAATATCCCAACCCTCCGAATGTTAACCCTTTCACTTGAATATATCGAAAAAAAAGGAAAAACGCTTTTAAGCATGTTGAAAAAAATAGAAAACTCAAATATGTCTATTAAGTTATTTAAGCTTTCTTCTCGTGCCGGTGGTGGATCACTACCTCTTTTAGAGCTGCCCAGCATATGTGTGGGCATCAAAATCAATGGAATGTCCGTTAATGCTGTTGAAAAACACATGCGGGAAAACACACCCCCTATAATAGGAAGAATAGAAGAAGACTATTTTATAATGGATCTCCGAACCATAAATAACGATGAGCTTTCGATTGTTGAAAACGCTTTAAGCAAAATGCCTGGAAAGGCTTTATAATGACAGGAAGTCAGCAAAAATTATATATTGACAGGGATTCCGCCAGACAATTTCTATTATATAAAACAGATTCTAAAATCCCTGACATTAAAAGCGGTATTAAATATGACGCTAAATTTTCTGCAAGCCAGGCTGGTCTTTCAGATGAATTTCCCGGTATGCTTACAGGCAAAGAATTTATAGACCATGCTCTTGCCAGGCTTAATTCTTCATTAAAATTCGGCGCTATGGTTGTCCGTATTGACAATATATTTAATAGTAACGAAAAATCCGGCAAAGAGAATGCACCGAAGATGCTTGTAAAACTTGCAAAAATTATTGACTCAATTTGTAAGAATGAGAAGGGCCTGTGGGGTCAGATAGGCTATGATATGCTTGGCTGGTTTTGTTTTGAAAAAAATGACGATTTCTGCATGGAGCTTGCCCATAAAGTACAAAAAGATGTTGAAGAACTTCTTAATGAAACGGTTAGCATAGGCATGGCATTTTATCCGACAACCAATTTTAATAAGCTCCAACTAGTGGATAATGCACTGAAAGCACTTGATCATGCTACATTTTTTGGCCAAAACAGCGCTGTTGCCTTTGATGCTGTGAGTTTAAATATCAGCGGTGATAAATTGTATCAGAAAGGAGACATTAATGGCGCAATAAATGAGTTCAAAACAGGGCTTCTGCTTGATCCTTTAAATGCGAATATTCATAACAGTCTGGGAGTCTGTTACGGTGTTTTGGGTTCTTTTGAAAAAGCAAAAGAAGAATTTGAAACAGCTACCTGGCTTGACTCCAGCGAAGTCATGGCTCTATACAACTCAGGATTGGTAAATCTGTTAATGGATAACAAAGACAAAGCGCTGGAACTCTTCCTTGAAGCTGAAGCCCTCGGAAAAGATGTATTTGAGGTGGAATTTCAACTCGGGAAGCTTTATCTTGAGTCAGGCAAACCGGAAAAAGGCAAGAAACATACAGAAAAAGCGGTTGGTTTAAAGGCTGAATCAGGAGCCGCTTTTCGTTGTCTCGGCGATTGCAATAAAGCAATCAACAAGATTGATGAAGCAATGGCGTCTTATAAAAAAGCCATAAAACTTAACCCCAATGATGCTGATTCTCTTTCAGCTCTCGGATATCTTTTTGATATAAAAAACGAAAACGCCGAAATTGCAATGATATTCTGCCTACAAAGTGTCGAAATTTCTCCTGATAACGGCCTGTTCAGGCATAGGCTTGGAAGGCTTTATTTTAAACAAAATCAATATGAAGATGCCATGAAAGAGTTTCAAAAAGCAAACGATCTATGCTGTGACTCGACTGAATTTATTAACAAATTAAATAATTTGCCGGGCAGCTCATCATGAAAGACATTGTCCTGAACATACTGCAACAAAGCATAGATGTTAAAGACAGGTTTATTAAAAACAATATAAATCTTATTATAAAAAGCGCTGACATGATAGCCATGAACATTGCCTCGGGCCACAAAATTCTTATTTTCGGCAATGGTGGAAGCGCGGCAGATGCCCAGCATATTGCAGCGGAATTTGTAAACCGTTTTCAAATTGAACGCCCTCCTCTCCCTGCCATTGCCCTGACAACCGACACATCAATAATAACAAGCATCGGCAATGACTATCATTTTGATGAAATATTTGCCAAGCAGGTAATGGCTATAGGCAAAAAGGACGATATTGCTATCGGTATCAGTACCAGCGGCAATTCGAAAAATATAATTAAAGCAATAAATACAGCAAAAAACATGGAACTTTTAACAATAGGAATGACGGGAAACGGCGGGAAACTGGCTGAATGCGCTGATCTGGTATTTTCAGTTGAATCCGGCACAACTGCAAGAATTCAAGAGGCACATATAACTTTGGCTCATATTCTTTGCGAACTTGTTGAAAGAATTCTGTTTCCTCAATAATTTTCAGGATATAACTCGGAAGGTCACAATCATTTAAATCTATAGACTTATGCCGCTTAAAAACCTATGCAACTGGTGTGATTGAAAAAATATCTGCTTGATTTTAAAACATTAATGCTTAATGTGTTTTGTGAAAAAGCTATTAGCTAAATGTGTTATCTGTTTGATTTTTTAAGCTAAAGGCTAATTGCTAAAAGCTAACTGCTAAAAATTTTCGATTTGATAGTTAGGAGAAATGAGTATGCCTATTTATGAATATCATTGTAATAACTGTAATAAAAATTTTGAGTACCTCGTCTTTGGAAAAGAAGAGCCGATTTGCCCTGCATGCAAAAATAAGAAAGTAGGCAGAGTTTTATCTGCATGCGGCTTTGTCAGCAAAGGAAGCGGAGGTGAAACCGCCAAAACGTCCGCTTCAGATTCATCATGCAGCGGATGCTCGGCAACAAGTTGTTCGAGCTGTGGTCTTTAATGAAAAACATTAAAATAGGAACAAGAGGGAGCAAGCTGGCTCTCTGGCAGGCAAACTGGGTAAAATCCGCTCTAATATCTATAAACTCTTCTCTTTCCGTCGATCTCTTTATTATAAAGACAAAAGGAGACAAAATTCTGGACGTACCCCTTGCCATGGTCGGCGGCAAAGGACTTTTTGTAAAGGAAATTGAGGAGGCTCTTTTAGATGGGCGAATAGATCTTGCTGTTCACAGCATGAAAGACATGCCCGCAGAAATACCACCGGGCCTGTGTATAGGTGCGGTGCCAAAGCGCGAAACGCCTAATGATGTTCTTATTTCTAAAAATGGTCTTCTCTTTTCTGAACTGACAAGCGGCAGCAGAATCGGCACCAGCAGTCTTCGCCGCTCCGCCCAACTACAACATGCACGGCCTGATATCGTTATTTTGCCTTTAAGGGGCAATCTTGATACCCGCCTAAAGAAGCTCAAAACAGAAAATATGGATGCAACAATCCTGGCTGCTGCCGGAGTTAAGCGCCTTAATTATGAAAGCAGAATAACCGAATATCTTGATGAAAATATAATGCTGCCGGCTGTCGGTCAGGGAGCTTTATGTATTGAAATCAGGGAAAACGATGCAGAAATAGAACCAATAGTTACTGCTTTGGATCATAAAAAAACAAGGTCTGCCGTTATTGGTGAACGGGCCTTTTCAAACTGCCTGGAGGGAGGATGTCAAGTTCCTATAGCCGCCTATGGTAAAATTGAAAAGAATATATTTACTCTGAGCGGACTTGTTGCTGATATTGATGGAAAAACCATTTTAAAGAAAACCTTGTCAGGTGCTGTTGAGCAATCCGAAAGTATTGGTGTTAAACTTGCTGATAGTCTTATTTCTATGGGCGCCAAAAAAATACTGGAAAACATAAAAACAAGTGACTCTTTAGCCCTTTGAAAAATTGTTACAAAAGCGGGAACAAATGAAAACTATGAAAGGTAAAGTCTATCTGGTTGGTGCGGGTCCTGGCGATCCAGGATTGATTACAGTAAAAGGACTGGAATGCATTAAACAAGCTGATGTTCTAATATATGATTATCTCGCCTCACCGGTTCTTTTAAATTACGCTTCAAAGAATGCTGAAATAATCTATGTCGGAAAAAAAGGCGGAGATCATACTCTGCCCCAGGATGGAATTAATTCTCTTATTGCCGAAAAGGCTAACAAGGGTTTTATTGTAACACGATTAAAGGGCGGTGATCCCTTTATTTTTGGACGTGGAGCAGAAGAAGCGGAAGTTTTAATAGAAGAAGGCATTCCTTTTGAAGTCGTTCCCGGCGTTACTTCTGCAATAGCGGCTCCTGCATATGCCGGAATTCCTCTGACTCACAGAAAATTTACGGCTACAGTTGCATTTGTAACCGGCCACGAGGACCCAACCAAAAAGGAGTCTAATATCGACTGGTCGGCATTGGCAAAAGGTGTTGGAACAATTGTTTTTCTTATGGGAGTTAAAAACCTGCCGAAAATTACAAGTCAGCTTATTAATTATGGTATGCCTTCTGATACACCTGTTGCTCTTGTTCGATGGGGAACAACGCCCAGACAGTTCTCTGTTACAGGAACCCTTGAAAATATAAATGAACGTGTAAAAAGTATCGGTCTTAAACCGCCGGCTATTATTGTTGTTGGAAATGTTGTTAAGTTGAGAAAAACAATGAACTGGTTTGAAAATCGTCCATTGATGGGAAAAAGAATTGTAGTAACCCGGGCACGGGAACAGGCTAGTGACCTGGTTAAACTGCTCTCAGATTTTGGGGCAGAGTGTTTGGAATGTCCTACAATAAAAGTGGTCCCGCCTGATGACTGGAAGCTCCTTGATGCGGCAATTGAAAATATTTCTTCCTATGACTGGCTGGTTTTTACCAGTGTCAATGGTGTAAATTACTTTTTCGAGCGACTTTTTTCAAAAGGTAAAGATGCGCGCGTATTAGGCAAATTAAATACAGCGGTAATAGGACCCGCAACAGAAAGAAGGCTTTTAAGTTTTGGATTAAAAAGCGATATTGTACCCAAAAATTACAGAGCTGAGTCAATTATTGAGGCATTCAGCAATAAAGATGTAAATGGGAAAAAAATACTCCTTCCGCGCGCAAAAGATGCAAGGCCAATCCTTCCTGTTGAGCTGACAAAGATGGGGGCTATCGTTGATGAGATAACATCGTATTATACCAAAGAAGTTCCGGATTCTGCCGATTTATTATTGAAACGACTTAAAGAAAACACAATAGATCTTATAACATTTACAAGTTCTTCAACTGTAAAAAACTTCAAAGCTATTTTACCTGACAATGTTTTTGAGACTCAGATGAAAGATATAACCATTGCCTGCATTGGCCCCATAACCGCTGATACTGCAAAAAATCTTGGATTTGACGTTCACATCGTTGCAAATTCTTTTACTATACCAGGATTATGTGAAGCCATTTTAGATTATTATAAATAGTGCCTGAACGGAAACTATCCAAAGTTGTCATTTCGAGCGGAGCGAAAAATCTTATGACACTAAAAATAGAAATTGGAAATTGGAAACTTGGCCTTCATGCTTTTGTACTGTTGATAAACGCATTCAATTTTGGGCAGTGTTTCATCTCTCCCAAATTTCTAATTTCAAGCTGTAAACGACTACAAGATTTCTCCCTTCAGTCGAAATGACAAAAAGAGGGGTTTTCGTTCAGGCACTAACTGTAGAAGAGAAGCTGTGCGATGTGACAATGTGGAAGCAACAAAATGCTTAATTGTGAAGGTAAAAGTGATCTAAAAAGGGCAATATTAAAAAAATAATATTGCCCTTTTTTTATTCAGATGTATTTTAAGAACAGCAGGTTCCTGGTGTGTTGCAGCTTGAGCACCCTGCGCTAAAATCAACTCCCGATGAAACTTTAAATCCAAATGTCGTAAAATCAACCTTTATAGGTTTAACCTTCTCCATGAAATCCTTGTTAACAACATACTGAAACTCGTCTACGGTATATATGTTGTCTGTATCTTTGAGCTCATCCAGAGCCATTGATAAAGAAGGACCTCCTCAACCGCCCTCATTCAAAAAGATCCGAATAGGTGCAACATTTCTGCCTTTAAAATAGTCAGCTACTTTTACTGAAGCTGCTTCTGTAACTTCAAACATCATATCCTCCCTAAATTATGCGTAGTTAGTGCCTGAACAAAAACTGCTAATTTTCGTTCGGGTACTAGTTAAACTCAACAAAATTATCCGAATTAAAAATTCAAGCATAAAAATAGCCCTTTAATTTCATTTGTCAATGCCGAAAAATCAATTTCTTGTCAAGAATTTGTCTTATTGCTGTGGACAGCTTATTTATAGTGAACGGCTTCTGAATAAATCCGTTGCAGCCACGGTTTAATATATCAGTCGCCTGACCGTCTATGCTGTAGCCGCTTGAAAGAAGTACCTTTATATCCGGCTTGATCTCCTTCATACGGTCATAGGTATCGCTACCACTTATATTAGGCATGGTCATGTCTAAAATGACAATGTCTATGTCATCCTGATTCTTCTGACACATCTCAATTGCCTCACGTCCATCTCTGGCCGTGATTACTCTGCAGCCCATTACTTTCAGTAAATCCCGCCCTACATCTAAGATAATCTCTTCATCATCTACCAAAAGAACAGTTCCGGTTCCCTTTAACAACTTTTCTGTAATCTCGGCGGCTTTTTCAATCTTTTTTTCTGATGCAGGCAAATAAATGCTGAAGGTGGCACCCTCACCCTTCCTGGATTCTACATCAATGTATCCATCGTGGCCCTTTACGATGCCATAGGCTGAGGCCAGGCCAAGCCCTGTTCCTCGCCCCATATCTTTGGTAGTAAAAAACGGATCAAATATTCGTTGCTGGATCTTTTTGTCCATGCCCACCCCGGTGTCGGTAACAGCCAGCACAACATACCTGCCAGGCTTGGGGACATATAGCCTGCCCTTCATATTCTTGTGGTCTGCATTAAAGGTTTTCAAAATAAAATCGCCTCCACCAGGCATAGCGTCCGCCGCATTAACATACAGGTTCCACAAAACCTGTTCGATCTGACCTTTATCTGCTTCAGCTACAAAAAGATCAGGCGATAGCTCCAAATAAATCGAAATATCTTTTCTGGTTCTACTGAAAAGCTCAGAAGTATCTTTCACCAACTGGTTCAGATTAATTTGCTTTAGTTCATATTTTCCCTTCCTCGCATACCCTAAAAGCTGCGAAGTTAGCTTAGAGCCGCTTTCGACCTGTTTTTCTATGCTTTTCAGCCTGTTGCAATTTGGATCTGCCGGATCGGTATTCATCAGCATTAAGGATGCATTGCCAAGTATCCCCATGAGCAGGTTGTTGAAGTCGTGGGCAACGCCTCCGGCCAGAGTCCCGATGGATTCCATCTTCAGGGCCTGAAGCAGTTGCCTTTCAAGAAGCTTGCGCTCAGTAACATCATTACCAACGCAAAGTATTTCTACTATGTTTCCATCCTTGTCATAAATAGCCCTATTTGTCCATGCAACCCATATCCTTTCACCATCTTTCCGCATGTTTTCATTCTCATTACTAGCATGTTGTTCAGGATTAAGCCCGATGTCCCGGATCATTGCTTCAAGATTTCGCAGTTCACTATCAGTTTTTGGCACTATGCTGCCGACAACATTCTTGCCGAGTATCTCATCTTCATTGTAACCGAAAAATTGTTGGGCAAATTCGTTGAAAAATCTGACATTACCCTGAGGGTCCATTCGTAAAATAATGCTGTTCGCATTCTGCACAAGCTCACGGTATTTCAATTCGCTCCTTTGTAAAGCCTCCTGCGCTTTCTTCTGATCGGTAATGTCTTCAATCATCTCTATGGCTGCTATAATTTTGCCTTTTTTATCTTTAAGTGGAGAGGAAATAACTCTGTAATTTCTCACTTTATTATCCGCTATTCTGTCTAATACCGATTCATGAACTTCTCCATCATTCAAAGTTATACATACCGGGCAATTAAGACATGCGTCGTTTATGAATGGTTTATTAAAAGACTTATAGCAAATCGGTTTTTGTGAAATATCAATATCCGGATACCACTTTTTCATCTGATTATTCAAAGCCAATATTTCCATATTTCGGCTTATCAGAGCTATGCCGACATTGATGTTATCCACTACGCTTCTGTGTCTTTCTTCAGACACTCTAAGTTGCTCCACCGCTATCTTTCGCTCGGTTATATCGCGGAAGACCAGAACTACACCAATAATTTTTCCCTTATCATCTCTGATAGGCGCACCGCTGTCATCAACAGGTCTTTTCGTTCCGTCTTTGGCTATCAACACCGCATGGCTTGACAGCCCGACAATAACACCTTCCCTGAGTACCATTGCAACAGGATCATCAGCCTGTTTACCGGTTTTTTCATTTATAACTTTGAAAACATCTTTTAGAGGTTTGCCTATAGCTTCTTCCTGTTTCCAGCCCGTCAAAGCCTCGGCTACCGGATTCATAAATGTTATTAATTTATTGACATTGGTGGCAATCACGGCATCGCCTATACTTTTGAGTGTGGTGGCAAGCCATTGTTCGCTTTCCTTTAATTTCCTTTGCGTCGTATGCTTGTAAATGGCCATCTCAATGGTCGTATATAATTCTTTCTCCTGAAAAGGTTTGAGTATATAGCCAAATGGCTCAGTTATTTTTGCACGCTGTAATGTTGTATCATCAGAATAAGCGGTGAGATAGACTACTGGAATATCGAAATGATCACGAATGTGCTCAGCCGCTTCAACACCGTCCATAGCCCCTTTAAGCACGATATCCATCAGCACTAAATCCGGATGTATTTCCATTGCTTTTTTAATGGCTTCCTCACCGGAAGAGGCGATACCAACAACGGAATATCCTGAACGGTTTAACGTATTTTGTATATCCTTGGCTATGATGCCTTCATCTTCAACAATCAAAATTCGTGAATTCGACATCTCCCTGGCTCCTTTGCTTTACCTTTTTAATCTCAATGAGGGGAAGGTAATCTTAAACTCTGTTCCACGACTTCTATCAAGCTCAATGGTACCATTAAGCTGTTTTACTAAAGTAGTTACTAATTCCAAACCCAATGTTTCTGTGCTGCAAAAATCCATTTTTTTTTGGAAGCCGACACCATTATCACTGACAATTAATGTAACCATTTTACTTGATCGTTTGTTTTGAACGGGCAAATCCTCTGTGATACGAAGTTCGACACGTATTTTGCCTTTAGTGCTCTCCGGGAAAGCGTGTTTTAAACAATTTGAAACAAGCTCATTTATAATCAAACCGCAAGGTACGGCGATATCAATACTCAGAAAAACATCATCAACACTTATGTCCAAAGTAATGGTCTCCGCATGTATCGCATATAAACTCAGCAAATGAGTCACAAGCTTTGGGGTGTATTCAGCAAAGTCAATCTTTGCCAGATCCTTTGATTGATACAGTCTTTCATGTATTAGCGCCATTGACCTCACACGACTTTGGCTTTCCTTGAATATCTCCATGTCATGTTCGTCCCTGATATCTGCGGTTTGAAGCCTGAACAGACTGGAAATAATCTGCAAATTGTTTTTAACCCGATGATGAATTTCCCTAAGGAGTACCTCTTTCTCGCTAAGGGATTCCTTAATTTGCTCTTCTGTCTTTTTCATCTGATCTAATAGCCGTGCGTTTTCCAGAGAAATGGCTGCTTGTGAGGCCAGGAGTTCGGTCATTCTTGCCTTTTCCGAGGTAAAAACCGCATCAGACAAACGATTTTCGAGATATAAAATTCCGATTATACTGGACTGTTTGATCAGGGGAAGACAAAGCACAGAGCGAAGCCGCATGGTCTGAACCTCGGGATTGTCCTTAAATTCACCTTCTTCCGAAGCATTGTTCAGGGTCAGCATCTCTTTAGTTCGATGCACATAACGGATGATCGCCTTACAAATATCTACTGCATCTTCAAAATCATATTTGACGGTTCGTACCACACCTTTTTCAGTGATGTGACTTTCAGCACAAACGATAAAACTCTCGCCCTCTTCAACCAAAAGATACCCGTGCTGGGCTCCCGAGGCCTCCAGAACAACATTCATAATTCTTTTCAACAGGACATCCGGGTCGATCTCTGCTGAAATTGCAAGAGAGGATTTCATCAGGTAGTCGACATCAAGGCATGGAAGGGTATAATCAATCGGCTCTACTTCTTCCGGCATATATGCAGGAGCTTCTTCCTCAAAATACTCCGGGTATTTCTCCATGAGAAAGATTTCTTTACGTTCAGCATGGCAACTTTTATACAGACGAATTGCTTCGGCAAAGTAAACTCTCTCCGTACCTATGCCGGCGTTCTTGAGAAGTTCGGCTCTGCATTCATTAAGGTGAGCTTCCAGCAGAGTAAATCGGTGTTCATGCGCAACAGCTATAGCATCAAAATAGAGACTTCTGGCTTTTCTGAAATCGCCGGTAACTCTTTCTAATTCTGCATGGATAAAAGCAAGATAAGGTTTAAGCATTGGCCCGTATTGAGCCCAGGTTTCAACCTTTTTGATAAGCGGTTGAATATAAGATAATAATTTTTCTTTGCTTTCGTAAACTTTTCCCCTTGCATACAGCCTGAGGGCATTCAGTACCTGAAAGACATGCCACTGTCGTTTCAGTAGATGGTCGGTAAGCCCTCTCAGATACTTTCTGACTTTAAATAAATACTCTTCAGACTTTTCATACTCTCCGAAATAATAGTGGGTCAAAGCCATGTGCACATAATAGCTCCCTGCAGCGGCAATATGATTTTCCTTCTCCCATTTTCTAATCTTCTCCTCCATAGGGACGGGCGTATAATTTTTTTTCATCGGCGCAATCCACCCCGCCTGCATGGCCTCGGCCAGAGCAACGGAAAAGGATAAATGGTACTTTTGAGAAAACTGTAAACATTCCTTGGCATATTCCTCGATTGCAGCCAGGTTAGCTCCCTGCACCTGAAGGCCCCACATCAAGGGTCCATAGGAAAGCCCCGCATTATACAAATCACCGCAGTTCTTCCCGCACTGGATCGCTTTCAGACAATGTTTAGCCAATTCTTCGGGATGATACCGCGTATGCATAGTAACCCAGGCAACTCCGTTCATCCCCCTGGTGGCCCCAAAGGTGTTTGGGTATTTTTCACACAAATTAAGAGCCAGATCTTCATATCGAAAGACTTGATCAAATTTTTCTTGCTCCCCTAGATAAAGCCCCATCATGGAAAAAGAGTAGATCACTGATTCATCCATGCCGCCTTCCAGGCAGTGCCGGGTTGACTGCACTGCCGAAAGATAGAGCTGTGGCACCAGGCCTGACATGTATAAATCCGGGATAAGTTCACTGTAAAACGCCAATTCAATCTTACTCTTCCTTTCCTTAGTAAACGGCATATCAAGAATAGCGTCCCAAATGTTAACAGCATATTGAGAGTCGATCTCATTCATCAATTGCTCACGTTTTTGTTCCGCTACCTCAGGATCATCCGGGATCGATTTTCCGAAAAATGCCAACCCGCGGTTAGCAGTTTCAACTGCTTTTATAAAATTGCCTATAGATGAAAGTGAAGTTGTCTGTTCGGCCAGTGCTTCGGCCTTGTCCAAATCAGTTTTGGCACGTTCAAGCAATTGATTGAGCAGTTTTTCCGAGTTTTCATATTTTCCGCACATCAGCTCGGTTTTTGCCAGTTTCCGGTATATCTTAAATGTCCTATCATATTGTACCTCCCAGCAGTCATCCGGCAAGGCCTCAAGACTTTGCCGAAAATACTCATTGGCTGCTTCTGTTGCCAGCGAACCCAAGGCCTTGTTGCCCGCATGATAGCTGATATCAGATAATCGGTAGGCAACATTTCTGTCTAAGATACTTTCTTTTCCTAAGTGCAGGTGAGCAACAATGGTAAACAGGTTATCCAGTTTTTCCAGATCAGATCCTTTGGGCACAACGGAAAGGAGATGCTCTCCGATCTGCCAATGTATCTGCCGCTTCCTTTCGGGTTTTATCAGCGTTAGAGTTGCCTCCTGTAACCGGTCATGAACAAATTGCAATTGATCTTTGCTTTCTATTAAAAGTCCCTGGCTTAAAGCCGGCTTTAACTTTTCAAATGTTTTAAGCAACGTAATTTCTCTTGTCAAAGCAATTTCATCAGGTATGAAACGGTTTCCCATGCAGGCGCAGTATTCGAGCAGCTCAAAAGTATCATCGGATAGTTTTTTTATCTTCGTGGTAAAAAGCGATACTACTGTGGCCGGCATGTCAGAACGAGCTATCTTATCCATATCCCATTGCCATTGCATGTTTTCATTTAAAATGAGCAAATCTTCGTTATATAAATAGGACAGCATCTCGCTCACAAACAGAGGATTACCTTCTGTCAGTTCGGCTATAAAACCGGCTAAAACCTTGACTTGTGAAAGGGGCAAACCAAGGATATAGGAGACCATATCATGGCAGTGCTCGGGTTTAAGTGGTTCCAGCCTGATTTCTTTCATGGGTCTGGTGTCTTTTTTGAGGCTTTGCAATAACTTAGTCAGGGGATGGCTTGAATCAACCTCATTATGCCGATAAGCTCCTATTAAAAACAGGTATTGATGTTCCTTATAGTTGTCAAATATATTGGCAAGAAAATCAAAGGAAGCAATATCACACCACTGAAGATCATCAATAAAAAGCACAACCGGATGTTCTTCTGCGGCCAGGCAAGTCAAAAAACGGCCAAAGACATCATGGAAACGGTTTCCTGATTCCATAGGAGGAAGAGGTTTAACTTCCGCTTGTGGGCCTATCAGGATCTCCAGTTCCGGTATCACATCAATGACCACCGCGCCGTTGTTTCCAACTGCTTTGATAATTTTTTGCTTCCATAAAACAACCCTTTCGTTACTTTCCGTCAAAAAGGTCCTCACCAAATTTCTTAGAGCATGGATAATAGAGCTATACGGAATATTTTTTTGATAAACATCGAACTTTCCTGATGTAAAATAGCCCCTATGTTCCACGATAGGTTTCTGAAGCGCTTGAATCAATCGGGTTTTACCAATGCCTGGAAGCCCTGATATGAATAGAGAGTTGAAAAAACCTTGTGCTGCTTTATTATATTCCTCAAGTATAATTTCAGTTTCTATATCGCGTCCCACCATCTTTGAAACAAAGGCAACTCGATGGGTACGATCATAAATTCCTAAAGGAAATTCGCTGATCGCGCCTCTTGCCGCATATTCATCCCGACACCGCATAAGATCGGCCAGAAACCCGGTGGCGCCCTGGTAACGTTTCTCAGGCTGTTTGAGCATTTGTTTGGCTATGATTTTACCTATCGCAGAAGGAATAGCGGGATTTAATTCGTGAACGAGCGATGCCTCTTCCGCAAGGTGGGAATGGATTAATTCGAGTGGATCGGTAGAAAAAAAAGGAAGTCGTCCGGTCAGCAATTCATAAGAAACAATCCCAAGCGAATAAAGGTCGCTGGGAAAATCAACTCTATGGTTAATTCTGCCGGTCTGTTCGGGAGAAGTATAGGCAAGAGTATCCTCCACAAAAGCGCGGTCATAAATGAAATGACTTA
>JAYEFW010000117.1:0-4058 GCA_034658795.1 Thermodesulfobacteriota bacterium | reverse complement strand
CCAGGTGCAAGGTCAATGCCCAGTATGCTATGAATGCTTGGCCTGCGCAAGTCCATATCAACCAGCAAGACAGTTTGCCGGGACTCCTTGGCCAAAGTAATGGCCAGGTTAACACAGGTAAGACTCTTTCCCTCTCCCTCCTTGAAACTGGTAATCTCTATGGTGTTGTACCCATTAGGTCTTGTCTTGTTAAGAATCCTGGTCATGAGAAACTTATATTGGTCGGCCACCTCATCTTTTTTAAGAATAGAAAAGACCTTTCTGTTAATCAGTTTCTTGAGGTCAACCTGAACAGATCTTGTCTGAGAATAAGCTGGGGAAGGAAGTTCGGCCCTATCTTTAGGTGAATCCTCTACCAACGCCTCTTTTAAGGGTATCTTTCCTTCTTTCCTGGCCTTTTCCAGGGCTTTTTTTATTTCACTCATATTATCTCCCAATCAGGCAATCAGAAATGGATGTAAAAGCGATCGTTCAAAAATTTCAACTGTCTGTCATAAAATGATAGAAAATGGCTAATCCAATAGCCAAAACGCCTATAATCGCTAACATGTTGAAAATAGACTTTACTATTTTTTTCCTCCGCTTCCCGGGGGACTGTATGTGGGGGATTATGGCAAGTACGGTATGCATGCTCAACCTTTCGATCTCTTCCGGCAGCCGGACAGAATGATCGGTATATTCCTTTAATGCGGCCATTCCTACGCTGACCCCCATGCCGAGAATAAGCCCTAAAAGCATTATAGCAATACGGTTCGGTTTATACGGCTCATCCGGCAGAAATGGAGGTTGCGTCATGGTAAAAGTCTCTCCTAACCGGCCTTCCTCCATACCTTCCGCTACCATTGCCACTTGCAACTTTCTTTGCAATTCATTAAGGTTTCGTTTAACATTTTCACGGTCCATGAGGAGATCTTTATATCGCTTTTCCACATCGGGCATGGTTCTTAGCTTGGTGTAGATCTGTTCTTCTTCCTCTATGAAAGCTTTCTTCTCATTCTCCAGAGATGCCAAACGTAAATTTATCCGGTCAAGTTCTGACCGCAGGTTTATGTACGCTGGATTCGTAACATTCCGAATATTCACCTGGCCTGTTTTACCAATATTGTTCCCATAGTTCTCCTCTGCTTCAATCTCTTTTTTTAGCTCCTTAATTTCTGCCTTGATCCTGCGTACCACAGGATGTTGGTCGCTATATCTGGAAAGCAATTGGGCAAGGTTCTGTTCCAGTTCTTTTAATCTGTTTCTTTTCTGATTCAGATCCTGAAACTGCTCTACCATGTTTCTTAAATTCTCTATCTCTTTTTTCAGGGCATTAACCTTTGGATGCCTTTCTGAATATTTGGATTTAAACTCGGTATACCTCAGTTCCAACTCTTGAAGCTTTTCTTCATTCGACAAGACCCGTCCCCCAGCTCCGGAGTATGGATTCACAAAAGCAAGTTTATATTTTACCATGATGCTCTGTTCTTGAAGAGCGAGTATCTGTCGATCAGTATTATTCATCTTCTCATTAATCTTTTCCACCTTTTGTAGATTTAGTTGCATAAATTCAGGAAGCTCTTCTATATGAGCCTCTTTAAACTTCGCAATTTCCTTATCCAGTTCAGAAACGCTCTGCTTTGCCTTGTCTGCCTGCTTTTGCAAAAAATCAGTTGTACCCTTGGCAGTCGCTTGTCTGGCCTTTAGGTTCTTGGCTAAAAAGAAAGCGGCCAGATCATTAACAACAGCTTGCACTTTACAAGGGCTTTTCCCCTCAAAGGAAAGGATAAAGGCAATAGTAACGGAGTTAGGGCGATTAGACCTTCCCGTTTTCACCGCAGCGCTTAGAGGTGTTACGCTGATAGACTCCTTCACCTTCTTCACCAATGCATCGGTGCTGATCTTTTGCCTCTGGTCTGGATAAAGATCAAACTTTTTAACCAGATCCAGTATCTTAGAGCGGCTCATTGCCTCCTGTTTAATAGTCTGGATTCGCTGGTCGGCGTATGTGGTGACTGTGGACGCAACCAACCCTCCTGGTATCTGCTGTTCCTCAATCATAATAGTAGCCTCGGACTTATACACATTTGGTAAGGAGAGGGCCACCGCTACGGCCGCAAGAAAAACCAGTAGTGCAGGCCAGATCAACCAGTGGATTCTTCTTCGCAATATCGCAAGATAGTCAATAGGAAGTTGTGCTTGTTGCATTTCTTATCCTCTCCAAAGCCGAGGCCATGTAAAATTCAAGAACAGCCTCGCCCTGAAACGTTCCCTGTCAGCATCGTTGATGTCTTTGTTATCATATTCAGTGTAGTCCACGGAACCTCTCAAGGTAATAGTTGGGGTTAAATCATAACTGAGAGATGGAGATACAGTATAATAATCACTATAATAATCACTATTGTTGGTAGCCTTATCCACGCGATTTCTGCGAAAAGTAGCAACCAGACTACTCCTGAACCTATCACTCAATCGGTAAGCTCCTCTCAAAGTAAGAATGTTTCTCTCTACACTGAGTCCGTCAGCATTAGAGTATTGGTTTCTGCTTGCCAGCAGTTCCATTGATACCCTCTCCCAGTCTCTGTGAAATAAGAGGTTAAAAACAAAACCATCTGTATGTTCATCTTGTTCATCTGAGTTTTTGGATTCATGCTCAGTATAACGATAGCCGGCTCCCCCGGAAACATAAAAAGTCTCTCCAAAATCGTGACGAAAAGAAGGTATGATATTGTAGTTGGCGATAGAAGTGTCCCATTCGTCGTCATATTCTGTATTTGTGTGTATCAGGTTGAGGAACAGGCTGGTCTGAGGGCTCAAAATATAACTGGTGACCAGTTTTAAGGTGTCGCTTGCTCGATCATCCAGATCATCCGGATCATCCGGATACTCGGTGTACCTGCGGGTCCAAACAGCGGAAATCTTGAGACGCGTCGAAAAGTCATAGTTGAATCCCAGGTTGCCTCCAAACTTTCGGCGGTCTTCCCCATATACCAACAGGCCTTCCTCAATAAGTTCGGTTTCCAACGTCGTGTCTTTCTCGATAATTTCAGCAGCTACTGTGTCTTTCTCGATAAGTTCGGTTTCTGTCGTGTCTTCCCGGAAGTAACCCCCTGTCTTCAGGCTCAAGGTATGTGAAAGAGCATAGGATAAAGTTATTCTGTGATCATGATCGATGGTGTCAAGTTCATCGTAATCAACGTACTTTTCTACTCCCAGGCCTGAGTTCAAGGACATACGTAACCGATCAGTGCTGCATTTGGCTTTTACCCGGGGCCTCATATAAGTAACAAAGTCATCAAGCTTTTGCCCTTTGTAGGAAAAAAGAATATTGTCGTTATACTCTTCGATTATTTTGACACGTGGTGAAACTTCCCAATCAGCACTCCAGGATGGTGCAAAGAGCAAAAACACTGCAGCAAAAGCTGTCAGTGTAATTAAAAAACTTTTAAACAAGCCGTTATACATGCACTGAACTCTCCATTTTTGTCAAACGTGACCAGGATCACTTAAGGAACCAGAACCACATCGCCCCTTTCCAGCAAGATGTTTTGTTCCAAATCTTTCCCCTTCCTTACCCGGCTGTAATCGAACGGGATGTTTTTGGCATCCTTTCCGTGACCTCGTATGATTATTATACTGTTCTGATCCGCAAAAGTCTTGAGACCCCCTGCCAGGGATAATGCCTGTAAAACAGTCAGTGAGGAGTCAACGTTAAACATTCCGGGCCTGGCGACCTGACCCACGACATAATATTTCAGGCTCCCCAGTTGATTTACGATCACGGCAGAACTCGCCTCTGGAATAAAAACGCTGACTTTCTTATCAATGATTGCCTTCACTTCAGTGGGTGAGTGTCCTGCAACCTTTATATCACCTATCAACGGGAAAGAAATCTTTCCGTCCGGACGAACAATCAATTTTCTAGTCAATTCATTCTCACCGTAAATAGAAATTTCTAATACATCCGCGGGGTGAATAAGGTAATCTTCAGAAGTTTCTCCTTCCTGAGGAAACGCAAGTCCTGTACCAAATAAAGCAACTAAAAACAACAAACCCATAAAAAACCGCAGCCTCTTCAT
>JAYEFW010000116.1:1263-4064 GCA_034658795.1 Thermodesulfobacteriota bacterium | reverse complement strand
TAGTTACCATATGCGTAATAAGAGGATGAACGCATATCAAACCAGTTGATAATTACGCCCAGTATTTTTTCTTTTCCAACAATATTTATAAGATCGGAAACTATTTCGCGCTTTGTACTACCGTATTTTACAACCAGAATAATGCCGTCCACCTGCCTTGCCATTGCACTTGACTCCGCTGTTAATTTAGGCGGGGGTGAATCAATAATAATATAACGGTCCTTATATCTTATTTTTACTTCTTTAAGCAAAGCTGACATTTTTTCAGAAGTTAGTAACTCAGAAGGATTATTATACGGTTTTCCTCCCGGGAGCATAGTTAGCTTTTTTAACTTTGTTTTTAATAGTACGGAAGAAATAGATGCGTCATTAGCAAGATAATCACTTAGACCTCTGACATCATTAAATCCAAAACGGGTGTGTAAGCAGGGCCTGCGAATGTCACAGTCCATAAGGAGAACGTGTTCATCAATACCCTGGGCAATGCTTATGGCTAAGTTTGCGGATACAAAAGACTTCCCTTCTCCGGGAACTGCGCTTGTAACCATAATTGTTCGTGGAGGATTCCCCGAAACCGGAAATAATAGGTTTGTCCTGAGAATTTTGAATTGTTCAGCTTCAAAAGAATCAGGATTTAAAAGAGTAACAAGACATTTGTCAATTTCAGCCTGTTCATATACAGGTTTTTCTATATCAAGTTGTACTTCTCTTTTTTCAGGCATTTCAGTTTTAGCAGCAACAGATTTCTTGTGACTTGAACCTGATAATATACTTTCTTTATTTGATTTTTTTAAAGCATCGAATATTTTGCCCAATTGAGTTACCTCAAATTCTTTATGACTTCAATTGTCTCTTCAACTCCATAAAAAGTCACTAATGCAAGCCCTCCTAAAAGAAACAAGGAAAGCAAAATTGATAAAATACTAAATATATTATTTAGTTTATGTTTTCTATCAATTTTCGGATTATTTAATACTGGAACCGTTGCGATTACTGAAAGCCCAAGAAAGGTCTCAACATCTTTTGCATCCCTGAATGATGAGTCAAGAAACTCTAAAAGATAAATGATTCCACCACCAATAGCTATTCCTGCTGCAATGGCAAACAATAATAATTTTTTCATATCCGGCGATATGGGTTTTTCAGGCACTCTTGCAGTATCAATAATGCGGAACTGTTCTCCCTTTTGTTTTTTCTCCATATTTACCGAAATTTCAGCTTCCAGCTTTCTGTTTAATAATGAATTGTATGCACCTTGTATATTTTGATAGTCTCTTCTTAAGGATAAGAGTTCCTGTTCTCTTTTTGGTGTATCTTCAACAAGCTTTTCATAATAACGAAGATTATCTGATATTTTTACAATATCTTCTTCCAAAGTCTTTATTTCTCTTTTTATTCCTTCACGTTGTCTTGTATATGTGTCGTTATAACTTATGCCATTCCCGGATGTTTCTAAATCTTCAGTTCCCTCTGATTTGTTTTTGATTTTTGAATCAAACTCATTGATAATCTTATTAAGCCTTATTACATCAGGGTGTCGATCAGTATATTTTGCTTTGAGGCTTGCAAGCCTTTCTTTCATCTGGTCTATATTAGACAAATATTCAGTTTGATTAGTACCAATAGTTGATGGAAAACTTTGTATTTCCGGTGGTATCCTGTTTTCAAATTCGATAAGTCTGTTTTTCGCAACACTGAGGCTGCTTCTTTGTTCACTGAGCAGCTCTTGAAGTCTGTCTAAAATCCTGAGATTAGTTTGAAGCTGTTCAGGCAGACCCCCCATATATTTTTGATTATATAGTTTAAGTACCTCTTCACGTTCCTCAAGACGCTCTGTCATAATTTTAAGCTCATTTTCAAGAAAATCACTTGTACCAACAGCCTGGGTTTCCCTGAGCCTGAGATTTTCATCAATAAAAAAGCTTGCCAATGTATTTGCTATTTTTGCAGTATTTTCAGGGGATTTCCCTTTTACTCTGATAGAAAAAGAATCAGTATCCCTGCGGGTCTTTGTAACATCAACGCTGATACTGTTCCGCAAGGTCGCTATCTTGTCTTCCATAAATATATTTTTATATTCAGGGCCTGAAAACAGGTTAAACTGTTCAATAATCTTTTCAAGATTAGTTCTACTCATAATCTGCTGTGATATAGTGCTTATTCTTGCTTCAACGCCTACCGATACGATAGAACGTACATAATCTGTTGGGACTCTCTGCGGTTGTATGAGTATCAATGTGCCTGATCTGTAAATCTTAGGTAGAGTTAAAGCAAAATAGATTCCTGTTATCATTGAAAGACAGAAAGGAATAATTATAAACCAGCGGCGTCTTAATAAAATATCAACAAAATAGCCAAGATTAATTGCTTCGGATTTATTTTGCATGGAGTTATGTTTTCCTCAGCCTTAAAATTTTGTAACGAGTGCAGATATCCCCATTTAGAGAATAATGACCTTAAATAATCTCTGCGAGCCTGATTTGTAAATTTCTATTTAATTCTTTGATTTATAAATTACAAGCAAATTGCATGCCTTTTGCCTTAATTATTCACCAAGTCCTCAAGTAAAAATAACCTATACATCTTGCTTGCCCTTTTTGCTTGTTTTCTGTGTTCCGTCAAGGCTTACATAACTCGTTATGCGCGTCTTAACGCGCCTTGAAAACAAACAAAATTACGGCGCAATCTGTACAACTTATTTATACTCGGCTCCTAAACGCTGATATGTTGTGTGTGTTGATTCCAATTATTAGCATTAGGAACGAAATAACTTCCCCGTTCCTTAGCAAAATTTTATATTA
>JAYEFW010000116.1:0-1163 GCA_034658795.1 Thermodesulfobacteriota bacterium | reverse complement strand
CTAAGGATTTGTCATGAAATAAGCATTGTATGATATTAAACCTAACTTATTGATTTATTAGAGCTGTAAAGCATAGAAGAAAAGATATATGGGCCCCACTTTAATTGGTACAAGCAAAAATATTATAAGAATAAGAGAACTTATTAAACACGTTGCCACAACTGGTTTAAATATTGTAATTTCAGGTGAGACCGGGGTAGGAAAAGAAGTCATTGCACAAAAACTGTATGAAAGCTCTCCAAGAAAAGGCAAACCTTTCATAAAAATTAATTGTGCGGCATTGCCCGAGGGATTACTGGAAAGCGAACTTTTTGGTTATGAACGTGGTGCATTTACCGGCGCAGAAAGAAAAAAAAGAGGAAAATTCAAAATAGCTCATGAAGGAGTTTTGTTTTTAGATGAAATCGGCGATATGTCTGTTTCGCTTCAGTCCAAACTTCTTCATGTGCTTCAGAGTGGGGAGTTTGCCCCTCTCGGATCTGAAAAAGAGATAAGGACCGACACCTGGGTAATAGCTGCTACAAATCATGATCTTGAGCAAGACCTGAAAAATGGCAAATTCAGAGAAGATTTATATTACAGACTAAACATTATAAAAATTCATATATCTCCGCTTCGTGAGAGAGTTGAAGATATACCACTATTAATTGATTATTATATAAAGATATACAATTCGCAATTTGTAAGCAAGAATCTTATAAAACCGAATAAAAACATTATGGAGAAGTTACTATCATATCACTGGCCAGGTAATGTTAGACAACTCCAGAATATATTGAAAAGATCTATTGTTTTAAACGACTGGGAAAAAATTATTGGAGAATTTCCAACCAGTATTGATAATGCTAAAGAAGATTTAATTACGTCTGAATTGCCACCGGAAAAATTCACACCTGTTGCTAATTTTATTAACTTTGAAGGTGAAAATTCACCTGATCTTGCATCTTTTTCTCTTAAAAAAATAAGGAAAAATATTACAGATAAGGTTGAAAAAGAGGCGATATCTTATGTTCTAGGTAAAACAGGATGGAACCGGAGTAATGCAGCTAAAATTTTAAAAATCAGTTATAAAACCCTCCTGTATAAAATTAGCGACCTTAATATTGCCCCACCTCAATAGATTAAAGCTATAGACTTTTCAGATAATTAATTTCACTGTGTTA
>JAYEFW010000115.1:6218-15885 GCA_034658795.1 Thermodesulfobacteriota bacterium | reverse complement strand
CCTCTCTTCCTCCGCAAGCTATTGTGCGGAAGGTTGCGGATTGGACGGCATTTCTTGTGGATATCTCATCTCCTGAATGGGAGGATGTAATAAAAAAGGAAATTGAGTTTTTGCGGTCAAAGGGATTTGAAAACGTCTTTGTGGATACAGCGGATAATGTGGAAATCCTTGGGGATCTATTGCCCGAAAAGCGAGAGCTTATCTATAGCAAAGGCGTAAGCCTTATTCGAATGATAAAGAAGAGCATTCCTGGAAATATGATTATAAACAGGGGCTTCGGCATCTATGATGACATAAGGAACGACATTTGCGGCGTATTTATAGAGTCTCTTTTCTATCAAAAGGAGGACTCGGGCTGGACCGAAAGGACGGACATGGACACGAACACTGAGTGGCTGCTTGACAAAGTGGAGATGTTGAGAAGAGACAAAAAAATGATTCTTGCCGTGGATTATGCCCCAATGTCTGAAGACAAGAAGCTTGAGTTCAAAAAAAAGGCAAAACGCCTTGGTATCTCATGGAAATGGGCCAGGGAGGATCTTCAATAAATGTATTCAAGAAAGCATATTCTCCAAGCCACTTTTTTTATCATTCTCGCGGGCATGACAGTGAGCGGCTATTTGCTCAAACCAATAGACGTGAAGATTGCTCATTATTATGAGTCGCTTTCCATGTACAAGGAAGCAATAGCGGCATACGAAAAGAGCCTGAAAGCGACGAATGATCAGTATTTTCAAAAGGAGATATTGGTCAGGATTTCCATACTTTGTCGTTATATTGGAGACTACGATAAGTTTCTGGCCAACGTAAAACGTCTTTTAGACCTTGAATATAGCAGTCCCGATCTCATGAGGGACGGAATGGATACAGCCATTGGCTTTTGGCGTTTTAGCCCGGCAAACAAAATAATACAGGACGATGTTACCTTTTTTGCTAAGAAAAAGGATAACCGGAATTTTCTGATAGACTTTTTATTGGGAAACCAGATGCTTTATGAAGCGCTGGCTCTATATGATCAGGCATATAAAGCAGGAGATTTAACAGAAGAACAGATGGAGAAGGCCGTCACCGTCTCAAGGTGGACAGGTGACATTCAGCAAAGGAAGAAGTGGCTTGAGCGAGCCGTAGATATTAGCGCCGATGCGAAACTGACAAGAGAACTTTTCAGAGTCTGTGTGGCCTTAGGGGATGAAAAAACTGCCATTCAGATAGCTTCGCGGATAACACCGAAGACTCTTGATGATTTTCTTTCCCTGTCCAGGCTTTATAAAAAAACCGGAGATGAAAAAAAGGCCGAGGCGTTTAACATAAAGGCGGAATCCATCTGTATTGAAAGGCTTGCTGCAATTGAGGATAAGGGAAGCGACGAAAGCAAAAAGCTTCTGACTCAACTTGTCTATATTTATTGGGAAAATGGCAATTTTGAGTCGGTAATAGATACTGTTGAAGCCCTTTGTGTCCTCGGCTGCAAAGATAAAAAGCTGCTGGATGACGCCCTCAACGCATCTCTCCATCTCTGGCGTAAAAATCCCGATAACAGGAAAAATCAGGAAAGGGTCATAAGGATTGCGAGGAATATAGGCAAACAGGACTTTGTGGTCGATTTTCTTGTGCAGAACCGAAGAATTTCCGAGGCCTTGAAGATATATGAACAGAAATGGCGCAAGGGAGAGCTGTCGGCAGATAGTCTGAAGGTGGCAATGGAAGTTGCATGGTTGCAGAATGACCGAACCCTGCGCAAGAGGTGGCTTGAAAGAGGCTCGGATGCATTATCGCTTGAATTGAAGGACAAAGGACTGATGGACAGCGCGTTCAACGTGTCCATGGATTTTTGGCGTGAAGATCCCGATAACAGGGAGAATCAGGAAAGGGTCATAAGGATTGCGAGGAATGTAGGCAAACAAGACTTTGTGGTCGATTTTCTTATCTGGAACAAAAGGTTTTTCGATGCCTTGAAGATATATGAAACAAGATGGCGCAAGGGCAAGCTGTCACCAGAGGACATGAAGAAGGCCATAGAGATTTCGTACTGGCAGAATGATCCTGTTTTACAAAAAAAATGGTTTAAAAGAGGGATTGCAGAATCATCAGACCAGAAAATCATGCGCAAACTGGCATACATATATTTAGATGATCATGAATATCAATCGGCGAAAAAACTCTTTTTCAGGCTCAATAAGATAGAGCCGTCTAATAACGAATATCTTGCAAAACTGGCACAGTTGTTTGAAATAGAAGAAGATTATCGCACAGCGTATGATTTTTACAAAAGGGTTTACAGCGAGACAAAGAATATAATCTATCTGGAAAGTATGGTGTCGTGCGCATATAATCTAGATCAGGCTGTTTATGAAGAAGCATTGCAAGAGTCGGCCGGCCGGAATCCCACGGAAGAAAATTTGTTCAGACTTGCATCTTTTTATCTTTACGTGAGCAAGGACTACGAAAAGGCCAATGAGGCGCTTGAAAAAATTGTTCACAAGCAGCCGCTTCCAAAATATCAGGTACTGTTATCCTATTCATTCATGCAGATCGGTGACAACACAGCGGCATGTGATCTCTTGAAACGCATTCCACCGAAGTTCCGGCAACCATGGGGCACACAGCTTTTATCAAAACATTATCAGGAACAGGGGGAATGGAACAAAGCCATAGATGTTATCAAAGACTACATCAAATTTTATCCGGATGACACAAACACACAGCTCTGTCTTGCGTATATTTACAAACGAATGAATTGGACAAATGAATATCAGGAACTCATTCAATCCATGTTGCCTCCCGGAGAGACAAGGCAGGTGAATGAAGAACGTTCAGTGAACGGTTACGAAGAATGAAAGACCTTTTTTCAAAGGTCTCCTTGAAAAAGTGATTCGATCAGATCTGTGCTGAGGACGCTTTTTTTTATTTCTTACCGAGCCCTAATTTAAAAATTATTCCCCCGGACAGCGCAATAAGGCTGCTTATTATAAATAAATTAAACGAGCCCACACTTTCATATAAATAACCGTTAAAGAGAAATCCAACTGTCATCCCAAGGCCGTATGTTACAGCATTATTTGCTGCCTGCCCCAGAGTTTTGGCTTCATCAGGAGTTAATAAATCAATATACAATATACTTGCTATATGAAATGCACCATATGAGATGGCATGAAAAAGCTGTGATATCAGGATTAAAGCCGGAGATTTTACAAAGAAAAGTATTAACCATCTTAATGTTGCTATCATAAATGAAAATACCAGAACATTTTCCATGGAAAAACGCTTGAATATTTTGTCTGACTTTATCATTACAAGTATTTCTGCTATCGACGCCATAGCCCAGGTAATTCCGATAAATGTTTTACCATAGCCAAGGCTGTCTAAATGGATGGAAAAAAAAGCATAGTAGGTTCCATGGCTTACAAGCATTAAAAAAGCGCAAAACAGGAAGACAGTTAAACGCCTCTTTAATAGAACTTTTGCCTTAGGAGTAAAAGACTCCTTCTTTGAAATGACAACGTCAGGGATTCTAACGGAAATAAATGCCTGAAGCAGGGAGCCGGCAAGAATTACAGGAATAATAATCCCGATTGAAAAAATATCAATTATCCTGCCGAGGACTATTACAATAACAATAAAGGAAATTGATCCCCATGCCCTGAGCTTCCCATAACTTTTCTTCTCTTTGCCCAGCACATCCATAGTAAAGGCTTCAAGAAAAGATATAATGGGAGCGTAAAAAATTCCGTAAAATATGGTAATAACCAGCATTAACCAGAAATCAGTGGTATATAGATAAAATGCCCATATCCCGGTACTTACAAAATTGCATAAAATATATATCGATCTCCTGATCTGAAAGCGGTCTGCCAGAGCCCCCCAAAATAAAGGGAACAAAACTATCATCACCGTTCTAAATGCAGACAGGAGTCCTATTTGAAAACCGGTAAAATCAAGATGATAACAGTATAAATTAAAATAGGGCAAAGAAATGCCCATAATGCCGAAATATAAAAAATACTGAGAACCGATTATGAATCTGAATGAATCCCTGGGGCCTTTAATCATATTTGTGCAATACGGCATTTATATATAAAACGCAATCCATTCCATTTCTATATCTTTTCTTTACAAATTAGCTCTATCGTGATAGTTTTTATACTAAAGTTGATAGTTAAACTCTAATAAGCCGTAACAAGCGGGAGCCCAAAATGGATTATATCAAAATACGATTTGGCGGTAATTTTGATGAATTAGGTTCCAAAATCGAAAAAACCATTGAGGACATGTTCAGATCTATGAATCCTGTTTTTTCTTTTTCTGAATGTACCTGGAAGCCTCAAATGGATATTTATGAGATTCCTGGAGAAATAATTATTATAGCTGAAATTGCAGGAGTCAATAAAGAGAACCTGGAGGTAGAAATTAGCAGCAAGGCCGTTAAAGTTTATGGGTATCGTACTGAATTGCCGCGCGTAGAAAACACAAAATACAGATTAGCGGAGATCCAGTATGGTAAATTTGAACGTATCCTTTTTCTTCCCGCACCCATTGATACTGATAAGGTAACGGCATCATATCTAAACGGCTTTCTTCAGATCAGGCTTGCCAAAATGCCGCCTGCTGACATACACAAGGTGCCAATCACTGAGGAATAACTTAATTCCCAATTAAAGTCTTAAGAAACAGACTCCGGAGGTATCCATGGCAGATAAACAACCAGCATTGGACTTTGGAAGTAGAGAACTCCCGGAAATACTTTCTATTCTTCCTCTATTTGACGCTACTTTATTCCCCAAAATGGTTGTGCCGGTTGTTATAATGCAGCGCGAATCAATTCAACTGGTAGATGAAGCAATGTCTAAAGATAGAACCATTGGACTTATTTTATCCAAGAATTCAGAGGTTAAAAGCAAATACACTCCTGATGATCTATATAAATTCGGCACAACCGCACTTATCCTTAAAATGGCAAAAAACGAAGACAATAGGGCACAATTGCTTGTACAAGGTTTGGGCAGATTCAAAGTAAAAGATTTTATAAAAGGAAAGCCTTACCTGCAGGCCAGGGTAGAAAATCTTCAGGATATAGAAACAAAAAGCAAGGAGATCGATGCCCTTATGGCCAACCTTATCGGCCTGTTCACTAAGGTTGTCGAGTTCTCTCCGGGATTATCACCTGACATTCTTTCTATGGCGAAATCAATACAGGTGCCGGGCATTCTCGCAGACATGATTACTTCAATCATAAATTTAACATTAGAAGAAAAACAAAAAGTTTTAGAAACCCTGGACATAAAAAAACGACTGCAAGAAGTTACACGTCTTGTTAATTATCAGTTGGAAATCCTTAAACTTGGGAACAAGATACAGTCCCAGGTCAAAGGCGATATGGATAAAAAGCAGAGAGAATATTATCTCCGCCAGCAAATGGAAGCGATCAAGGAAGAACTTGGCGAAAAAGATGAAACAAGTGTTGAAATTGAAGAATACAAGGCTAAAATTAAAGAAAAAAATCTTCCTAAAGAAGCACTTAAAGAGGCTGAACGAGAAATTGACCGCTTATCACGAATGCACCCTTCTTCTTCCGAATATACTGTGGCATCAACATACCTTGACTGGCTGACATCACTGCCCTGGAATGAAAGCACAAAAGACAAGTTAGATATAAAAAAGGTCAGAAAGATTTTAGATAATGATCATTACGGGCTAAAGAAACCAAAAAAACGTATTATAGAATTTCTGGCGGTACGGAAACTCAAGCCTGAATCAAAAGGCCCTATCCTTTGTCTTGCAGGTCCTCCCGGTACTGGAAAAACATCTCTTGGCCGCTCAATAGCCAGAGCTTTAGGACGCAAATTTCATAGAATCTCACTTGGCGGTGTCAGGGACGAAGCTGAAATCAGAGGACACAGGCGAACCTATGTCGGCGCTCTTCCCGGGCGTATTATTCAGGGAATCCGGCGCGCCGAGTCAAGCAATCCTGTCTTTATGCTGGACGAAATAGACAAGGTAGGAAGCGATTTTCGCGGTGATCCATCTTCAGCTTTGCTGGAGGTTCTTGATCCAGAGCAAAACTTTTCTTTTTCAGATCATTACCTTGATGTGCCATTTGATTTGTCAAAAGTCATGTTCATTACTACTGCAAATATTTTAGACACAATACCTCCGGCTCTTCTAGACAGGATGGAGGTCTTGCATCTGCTGGGCTACACTCTGGATGAAAAAATTAAAATCGCAAACCGTTTTCTCATACCTCGTCAACGCGAAGCACATGGTCTCAATTCATCTCAAATATCTTTCACAAATGCTTCAATAAAAAATATAACCACAGGCTACACAAGGGAAGCGGGTTTAAGAAATCTTGAACGCGAAATCGCAACCATCTGCCGGGGTGTTGCAACACAAATTGTCGAGGGTGATAAAAAAGCAGTAAAAATTAATATAAAAGATCTCTACAAATACCTCGGTCCTGTAAACTATACTTCCGAAGTCAGAGCAAGACCTTCAAAACCTGGCATAGCCATGGGGCTTGCATGGACGCAAGCAGGAGGCATGCTGCTCTTTGTCGAAGCTACATCCATGAAAGGGAAAAAAGGCCTTACTTTAACCGGTCAGCTCGGGGATGTTATGAAGGAATCCGCAACGGCAGCTTTGAGTTTTATCCGTGCAAATGCTTCTGAAATCGGAATCTCCGAAGATTTTTTTAATAAAATTGATATACATATACACATACCGGCAGGAGCCATACCCAAAGACGGTCCTTCCGCCGGTGTCACCATACTTACAGCCCTTGTATCTCTTCTGACCGGCAAAACAATAAAAAAAGACCTTGCCATGACCGGTGAAATTACCTTGAGAGGTCAGGTACTTCCGGTTGGAGGCGTAAAGGAAAAAGTTCTTGCCGCCCATCATGCCGGGATAAAAACCATCATCATGCCAAAGTGGAACAAGAAGGATTTAGAAGAAGATATACCGGAAAAGGTAAGGAAAGAGATTCAATTCCACTTTGTTGACCAGATGATGGAAGTACTGAAAATTGCTATAGGAAAGTAGCTAAATGGCTTTAAAATATAGGGAAAAAAACGCAACTTTTTTTTCTTCCGTTACTTTTCTTGTTGTTTTCGCTTTTTTCCTTTTTTTATTCCACGGATGTGCCACAGTAAAATCACCTCCTGTCAAACCAAAAACTTCCCCGACATTCAGGCCTTACAAAGTAATGGGCAAGTGGTATCAGCCACTGTATGACGCAAAGGATTTTGTGCAGGTTGGAAAAGCATCCTGGTATGGCAAGAAGTTTCATGGCAGAAAAACCGCAAACGGTGAAATTTATGACATGTATGCTATCTCTGCCGCGCATAAAACTCTGCCGATTGGGACATATGTAAGGGTACACAATCTGCTTAACAATAAAAAAATTGTGGTCAGAATTAATGACCGCGGGCCATTTGTCCGCGGCAGAATAATTGATCTTTCCTATGGTGCGGCCAAAAAAATTGGTATAGTGAGATCAGGTACGGCAAAGGTCAAAATCGTAGCTCTGGGTGTTGCCGGAGAATCTGAACCCAAAACCGATAAACGTCGGACTTATGTCCCTGTGAACTATTATGCAGGAAATTTTACATTTCAAGTCGGAGCATTCTGCGACCGGCAAAATGCTGAAAGGTTCAGGGGAAAACTTGCTCAACAATACAAAAATGCTCACATAACAACTTATGACGGCGGTGATGCGATCTACTACAGAGTACGGCTTGGGAGATGCTCAAGTCTTGAGCAGGCGGCAGAGTATGAAAAATATCTTAATGACAAAGGATTTAATGACGCATTTATTGTTGCGGAATAAGGTCAGGGGTCAGGGGGTAGGGGTTCTATAAGCCTCTATTTATTGAGAAGTTACGTTTTAGATAGTTACCGGAATAGCTGAATGGAGTTAAAAAATTGCTGAAAAATGTAGTTTTTCTGGACAGAGATGGTGTTATAAACAGAAATTCTCCTGATTACATAAAGAGCTGGGCGGAATTTAAGTTTATCCCAGGCAGTATTGATGCCATAAAACTTCTTAACTTAAACGGCTTTGTCGTTATCATAATTACAAACCAGTCGGTTATAAACCGAAACATGGTATCATTAGACGGCCTTGAATATATTCATTCCATGATGAAGTCAGCGTTTAAGTCAGGTGGGGGAGAGATAAAAGACATATTTTACTGCCCTCATATCCCCGAAGACAGATGCAACTGTCGCAAACCAGAGCCTGGATTAATTCACAGAGCCCAAAAAACATACAATATTGATCTTGCAAATTCTGTTATGGCAGGCGACAGCGTAAAGGATATTATGTGCGCCCGCAACGCAGGATGCGGTCACAGTATTCTGGTAAAAACAGGAAACGGGGTTGATGCCGAAAAAATTCTTGCACAAAAAAAGATTTTCCCTGATTACGTGGCTGAAGATCTTTTAGATGCAGCCAAATGGATAGTTACCCATAAATAGAAATCCAAAAAAATAATGAACACGTCCCTTCCCTTAACCGCCCTTGAAGGCAAGCTCGAACAAATTACATATTTTAACAAAGAAACCCTTTATATTATTGCAAAATTAAAACACGGCAACACAGATAATCTTGTTACAGTTGTAGGTTTCATGGGAGGAGTAAGTCCGGGCGAAGCACTGAAAATAATAGGAGAGTGGGAAACCCATCCCAAATACGGACAGCAGTTCAGAATCAAATCCTATGATGTAACTCTGCCGGCATCTGTTGAAGGAATAAGAAATTACCTTAAATCAGGTATTATCAAGGGAATAGGCCGTTTGATGGCAGGCAGATTGGTGAAGCGCTTCGGAGCCGACACCCTGAATGTAATAGAGAACTGCCCGGAAAAACTGCTTGAAGTAGAAGGAATAGGAAAAACAAAAGCAGCCTCTATCAGCAATGCATGGAAAGATCATCATGCAATAAGAAGTTTAATGCAGTTCCTTCAAGAAGCTGGAGTAAAAACCTCATATTCCGCTATACTGCTAAAGGAATACGGCCTGGATGCTCTGAACATAATACAAAGCAATCCCTATTGCCTGGCAAACGACATCCCGGGTATCGGTTTTTATATGGCAGATGCAATAGCGCTTAAGCTTGGAAAATCAGAAAATAAACCGGAAAGGGACAGAGCATGCATTATCCATCTTATGCAGCAATTTTCAAATGAGGGCCATGTTTTCGCTTATCTGGATCAACTGACTGCACGCTGCAAAAATCTTTTTCAAATAGAATCTGAAGCAACTGAAGAAGCAATAGAAGATCTTTCAGCTTCCGGAGATCTAATTATTGAAAACAAAGTAGAAGTCCCGGATGAAAAAAAGGATAAAAAAAGGGATAAAAAAGCCGTTTATTTGAAAGCCCTTCACCAGGCGGAAGCAGGCCTTGCAAACAGGCTTAAAGCCCTTTTGTCCGTTCCTGTTGTACTTCAAGGAATAGACACGGAACAAATATCAAATGAAGTTCTGAAAAAACTGGCCATAAAGCTCTCACGGGAACAGCTTAATGTTCTGGAAAAAATATTTTCTCATCGGGCGGTAATCATTACAGGAGGCCCTGGAACCGGAAAAACAACCCTGATCAGGTCGATTAATGCCGTATTTAAAGCTCTTGGAAAACAAATCAGCCTGGCAGCCCCTACAGGACGAGCGG
>JAYEFW010000115.1:2676-6118 GCA_034658795.1 Thermodesulfobacteriota bacterium | reverse complement strand
TCTCATCGGGCGGTAATCATTACAGGAGGCCCTGGAACCGGAAAAACAACCCTGATCAGGTCGATTAATGCCGTATTTAAAGCTCTTGGAAAACAAATCAGCCTGGCAGCCCCTACAGGACGAGCGGCAAGGCGGCTATCAGAATTAACACACAGAGATGCAAAGACCATTCACAGGCTTTTGGGGTATAATTTTAAAGATAATCTTTTCGACAAAAACCGGGACAACCCCCTTGATGCAGACGCAGTAATCATTGATGAAGCCTCAATGGTGGATACATATTTGATGTTTCATCTGCTGAATGCAGTTCCCATGACTTCAATGCTCATAATGGTTGGAGATGTTTTTCAACTCCCATCTGTCGGCCCGGGCAATGTACTTGACGACATGATCAAATCAGACATTATACCGGTTTTCTATCTTAAGAAAATCTTCAGGCAGGCCAGGGAAAGCTCTATTGTTCTCAATGCCCACAGGGTGCTGAAAGGTGAATCCCCTTTCCTTAAACATACAAATGAACCAGCCGACCTTTCTGAATTTTACTTCATAGAACAGAATGATCCTGAAAAAGTTGTTTCCACAATTGTTGAACTGTGTACAAGGGCCATCCCTGAACGCTTTGGCTTTGATCCGGTCAAGGAGGTTCAGGTTCTGACCCCAATGCACAAGGGCGTGGTAGGCACAATTAATCTCAATCAAGTGCTGCAAAAGGTATTAAACCCAAACCCTGTCACGATTAATGCTGCAAATAATTCATTTAAACCCGGCGATAAGGTAATGCACCTGAAAAACAACTATCAGAAAGAAGTCTTTAATGGAGATATAGGTACTATAATATCCATTGACAGTAAAAAAGAGGAACTTTCAGTTGACTTTTATGGAAGGGCGGTAACTTATGATTTTACGGAAACGAATGAATTATCTCTCGCTTATGCCATATCGGTACACAAGTCACAGGGTTCGGAATATCCAGCAGTAATTATACCTTTAATGACACAGCATTATGCTCTGCTCCAGAGGAACCTTTTATACACTGCTATTACAAGAGGAGAAAAACTGGTAATCCTGATCGGAATGAAAAAAGCGCTGGACATCGCCCTGAAAAACGACAGGCCCCGCCAGCGCCTTTCAATGCTGGCAGACAGGCTGTCAACATATAGACTTTCAGATAAATAATTTTACTGTGTTATCAGTTGTCGACGTATAACTAATACGCCTTCCTCCTTCTGGCCTTGTGAAATTAATTATCTGAAAGTCTATAGTAAATTGTAGATCCTGGTGTTTACACCCTTGACAAAATCAAACTGTTTTTGTAGAGTTATTATTGGTGAGCGGTACAGCTTCAAGATTAAGTATCGGTTCCAGGTCTTCGTTCCGAAGCGTCAAATCTTGCCTCGGGCAATAATGCGGATTATCCGTAGCGCTCTGACCTGCTTAAGCGTGCTGCTCACCACTTTCCCAGTCACTTCACCTGACAACGGCCTTCAACTTATGTTCATGCATGTCGATTTTCCAAGAGTTGTCCCCAAAATTTGGGTAGTCCCTACAAAGCAATGCAGGTTTGAGAATACCGCCTTGTTTTGCTTTGTAAACACCTGATTTTTCGCCATGTGCTTCCAGGAGCTATGATATGTAACCTATTGAAATTATTGACCCGCACTGTTTTGTAGGGACTACCCAGAATTGCAACAGTTTTTCCTTGCACTGGCCCATACAATTGAACACGGCGTGGAACCGATGATTTTCTGGAGTCCTGGTAACGAAACAAGGGTTGTGCTGGTAACAGCGATAGCCTTAATCCCGATGGGTGACTGGTGCGGGACACTGGAGTCAAGCGAAAAAAATGGTATTTTTTCGGCAGAAGAGGTGTTTTTTTCTTGACTTAGCCTTTAATGGGTGACCCCTAAATTTGATCCCAAATTCCTTCCAAATTCCTCCCCAATTGTTACCGCTCAGAATTACGCAATTACATAGCTGTTCACCCGTCCTGCACCTTCGCGCTGAATAAGTTATTTACTTATAGGATGTCCTTATGTATAATTAATCAAATCAAAAGATAAACTTATAAAGCAATGGACGTCCTTGTCGTTAGCGGATAAAATTTGAAAGGATAGAAAAAATATGAATACCAGAACAATAAACATAACATTGCCTTTAGGAGTATTTTCAGTGCTTAAAAAGACGCCGGCTGAATTTGCAAAGGACTTACGGCTGACTGCGGTGGTCAAATGGTATGAGATGGGGGTTGTATCCCAGGAAAAGGCTGCTGAAATAGCCGGATTGTGCCGTGAGGATTTTCTCATGTCGTTATTAAAATTTCGAGTCTCACCTTTTCAGTATACGGCGGAAGAAGTCCTTAAAGAGGCTGGTTATGAATAAAAACCTGGTTATCAATGCCTCCATCCTTCAATAGCCGCTTGGAATCTTGGTCAGGGCGAAAGCAAGGTTTTGACATTGGCATTGGAAAAACCTCGCACAGGAGTTTCCACATCTTCGGAAATTCTTTAAAAGACCAACGGTCGTTAATTAGGAGACAATACTATGCAACCATATGAAGTAAAAATAGAAGTACCTTATGAAGTACTATTAAATCTTCATAAATCACCTGATGAGGCTGCCGAAGATATCAGACGACAGGCAGCTATTCGTTATTATAAAAAACGCTCTCTCTCATTGGGAAAAGCAGCAGATCTGGCGGGGATGAGCAGGTTTGAGTTCATTGATTATTTACGTTTTAATTATGAACCTGTTTTTCAATACACGGATGAAGAACTTGAAGAAATCAAAAGAGACGCAGCAGAGTTAGAGAAAGTTATCAGATGAGCAATATCGTCATATCCAATGCTACGCCAATTATATCCCTTTGTTCAGTTGGGTACGAGTTTGTTCTGAAGGAACTCTTTCACCACATATTTATACCCCAAGCTGTTGATATGGAATTGAGATCACTTGACAAACCGGGATCACATTTTAGCGATTTAAAATGGGTTGAAGTTGTTTCAGTTCAGAATGAAGAAGTCATTGTTTTCCTCAGAAAAGATATTGATAAAGGCGAGGCGGAAACAATTGCGTTGGCAAAACAGATGAATGCAGACGTCGTCATCATAGACGAAAATGCTGGTTATCAAATAGCCAAACATTTTGGTTTACCAGTGGTTAGAACGCTTTCCATATTAAAAGTGGCAAAAAATAAAAAAATCATAAGCAAAATACGGCCAATTGTTGAACAAATGGTTCAAAGAGGCCGCTGGTATTCGAAAAATGTTATTGACAAATTTTTAAGTGACGTTGGTGAGTGAAAAGCACATCCCAATCACGATAGTATCAAGTCTCCACCGCAAACGGATTTAGTGTTTACCCTTTCATTCGGAAACTGAGAAAGCAAAGAAAAATCCAGTAAATCCTGCCTCTTCCGTCAAATTCCAGAGGATTATTTGACTGA
>JAYEFW010000115.1:0-2576 GCA_034658795.1 Thermodesulfobacteriota bacterium | reverse complement strand
AAAGGCTTTGGACGCTTTGGTTTTGTCTTCCGTAAACCCTGCCGTAATCAGAGAATTCTTGCAAATATCTATCGTCCGAACTCGGGTTTCCCAGTCCTTATCCAGAATGATCGGTTTTGAGCAAGGAAACAGGGTGCCGGATTCGAATGCCACCTGCTGAAGAAACCCTTTCCATTTCATACGGCCATTCTGGAGAGTTTCCTGGCGCCCTCCGATGATCAGATGACCGGGAAATCCAGCAGGCAGTGCTTCTACCACCCGTAGTCGTGTAGAGCCGATTCCGGTAAAACGATATCGCGAAATGAGGTTCATCTCCCCGTTATGTGCCTGCCAGATATCCAGCAGCGCATATTTTGTACTCTTCTGATCAATGCGTCCGCCAAGAACCAGTTCCAAACGCCCGTCTCCGTTTATGTCTGTAACCATGGCATACCGGTACCGACAAGTACCGAGATCATTCAGTTTTTTCCAAATCAGGGTCTGATCAGAAAAAACAGCAAAAGCAGCATGTTTGATATCGTTTTCAACGGTTCTGCCAGCGGCCACAACTTCCGACGTGCCGTCTCCGTTCAGGTCTCCCGCAGCCAAAGCATTCACCCGCAGCCGAAAGGTGTTTAATCGGTTTGTTTGAAATCCTTTTATCCGGGAAAGGTGCCCATGTTCTCCAATTGAAAAAATCCTGATGTCGGCATGATCCTTGTCATTAATTCCTGAAAAACCACCGCAAATAATTTCATTTTTCCCATCTTTATTGATGTCGGCCTGAATGAGCGGATACCCATGGGTATATGACGTTTCGGGATCCGAAAATTCGATGCTGTCCTTCAGATTGAATGCACCATTAAATACATACGAACGGATAAAACCGATCTCCCTGTTTTCAGGACCGGCTTTCCCATTGACAACGATAAGGCATCGGTTCGTTGATGGCGCTTTGATGCAAACCAGAGAACGAATTCGGGTTTTATTGTCAGCACTTTTGGGTCCGATATAAAAAACCTCCCGTGCAAGTTCTTTGTATTTACCCTTAATTATCGAAAATGCGATGATCAGTGCATCATTCCGATCGTTCTGTTTGATTTGTCCCGCGGCAAGCAGATCCATTCGACCTTCCGGCACAGGCGTAATGGCTTTTACAGAGTAGAATCGCATGTCCGGAATTTGAATGGAAACAACTTCATGTTCGGAAAATGCATAGACTGGCACATGGAAACCGATAATCGCAACAACAAGCAGAAATATTTGTTTCATGATTTTTTCCTCTAAGAAATAAAAGTAATACTCTCCCAGCAGTCCCGTTAAAAAAGATCTTAGCTTTGTTTTGGCACCGATGAGCGGGATTTTCGCTTCTTTTCAACATGCTGTTAAAAATGAAATTCAGTTCCAGCATATAGGGTTCTGCCCGCCTGGGGAAAGCCATAGGCCTCTTCGTAATCCCGGTCAAAAAGATTGTCCACGCCCAGATAAATATGCAACCGTTTTTTCAGAAAAGCCTGGTTCAGTTTGAGGTCAACGAGGGTATAGTTGTTCAGTTTTTGCTTTTGCAGCGGTGTATTTCGGGAATAAAAGTACTGGTCGGCCACATGCATGACGCTGGCGTAAAGGGAGAGTCCGAAACCGAAAACATATTGGGTTTCAAACGTCAGTTTATTTTTCGGTCTGTACTGCAGTTCTTTCTTTTCGGTATTGGGGGACTTGTCTTTGGTATCCATAAACGTGTAACCGGCCCGTAATAAGAGGTTTTTAAAATACTGGGTCTGTGCGGTCAGTTCCACACCCTGAAAACGATATTCGTCGTTGTTCTCGAATGTATTTGTGGAATCTATTTTTTCGATGTAATCCTGAACATCAATATAAAATCCGGTCAGCGAAAGGGTGGTACGTTCTAAAAGCTGCTGTTCAACCCCAAGTTCGTAATTGTATGACTTTTCGGTAGTTAAATTTGGATTTCCAGTGTTTTCCTCGTAAAGCTGGCGAATGGACGGAAACCGGATTTTGCGGGCCGCAGAACCCCTGATGCGGGTGTTTTCAAAAATATCGTAATGGGCGCCCACGAGAAAAGAGTTATCGTTGTTGCTGTCGCCGGTATCTTTTTTAAACCAGTGATGACTGTAACCGAACACCAGTCCGAGCCGATCAAAAGGGGACACTTCGTATTCAATCGCGGCAGAATAGACCTTGACCGTCCGGTCATCGTTGAAACTTCGGGTGGTGTAGGTCGAGGCGCCGCCACCGCCAACCTTAACGTCCCGGATAAGACCGTTGGACTCGAAGGCATGCTCTTCACCGCTTAAAGCAAGGATGAAGAGGCCGTTGGTTTGGAGGTCAACGGAAGTTTGCAGCGTACCACCATAGATTTTGGTGGTGTTATTTTTGGCATAGGTGTTTTTAACAGCCGAATCGTCCATGGAATTGTACTGATTATCGTCATAGCGAGTTTCATCTTCATCCAGTCGATTGGCAAAGAGCCACCCGCGCAGGCCCAAAGGGCCAGGCAGATCGCAGTTTATGGAAATCTGTCCGGAAAAGCTGTCGTAATCGTCCATTCGCTCGTATTTGGGGCTGGAAGCAAAGGG
>JAYEFW010000114.1:0-4105 GCA_034658795.1 Thermodesulfobacteriota bacterium | reverse complement strand
TTAGCAGCCGAATATATAAATATAAGCAGAAAACCAATCAACTCTGGGATAATGTCTTATGAAAGTAGATTATAATTTTATTACCTTAGTTGCTTTAGGAAGCTTTAATCCTGCAATAGTTTCTCCAGATTTTTTAAACACAGTATGTGAACTCAATTTGGGGAAACCAGATGACCAATCACCACCCGATATTCCTGTAATTAGACATCTTGAATTTCAGAATCTCGAATTTACTGTGGAGATGAATAGATTGCAAATAATGGAAAAAGGAATTGAAAATATTACTGAAACAAGGGTCTTGAGTATTTTCAATGTTTACCACGAAAAGTTACCTTATACTCCGCTCAAGGCTGTTGGAGTGAATATTAACTGTGATCTTTTCGCTGAAATGGGAACTGAAACTGATGCTTTGGCGAAAAAAATCAGTGATGCAAACACTTACTTAGAGTTTTTTGGTAGTAATAAAATAAATGTTACTGAAAGTTCATTACAAACCAAAACAGATAAAACATGGATGAGTTCAAATTATCACATTGAGAACGTACGTGGCTTAACTCGATCCATCAATGTTACGCAAAAGAAAGATTTTTTAAATCTCAATTATAACTATGAAGCTGGAGTGGTGGATAAACATAAGTCGAATTTATCCTTACTATTAGATGGATATGAACAGTTTTGTCACGAGTTTTTGAATTTTGTAAAAGACTTGGAGGGTTAATTGATGGAACAAGCCCTAAGCACAGGTAATATCGTATACGATCCTGACATGAGAGCGGGAAATGGCGGCCGGAATTATAAGGGTCATTTTATGACGGATTTGGCTGGCTTTTTATCATTGCAAACAATTGATGGTAAGAACAACACATTTTCTATCTCAAAAGGGGCTTATTCTGACACGTCCAACGTTGTCGGAAAAACTGTTTCATTAGATTTAAAAGGAATAATCGATTGGACAGATCTTGCGCTCGAAGAGCTTGAGAAGGTATATGAGGAATGTTTAGAAGCAAACTGGGATGGTTACGGAGCTATGCCGATATCTCGTGAAACATATTCCGAAGCACGTAAGTTGCTAAGAATGACGCCTTCTTCTTTGCCAAGGCCAGACATTTCGGCTGAACCAGATGGTGAAATAACATTTGAATGGTATAGGGAAAAGTATTCCGTATTTGTAATTAGTGTTGGTAGTAATAATCTCATTACCTATGCTGGATTGTTTGGTAAAAGCAACAAAATACATGGGACTGAATATTTTGCTTATGAACTGCCTGAGATTATTCGTCATTGCATTCGGCGCTTGTTCCCATAGAGTGGTATGAAATTGCAAGATACGATATCTCCATTAGAATGCCTTGCGCGCTTTATTCTACAGAAAAAGTGGTGTAGAGCTGATAAAACAATAAGACATAATGCTTTTATGCCGAACCAAAATGGTGAAGTTTCGGTATACCGAACCAAGAATTTGACTTGCCAACAAATTAATGAAATAGGTCGGCTACATGTAGCTGAAATACTAAATAAAAAATTATTGGGGCGGGCAGAAATTGTCGCGTCAAGTATTCTAAAACAAGACTTAAAAATTGAAGCAGATCCTGAACCACATCCGCGACATGCGAATATTATTGGATGGCCAACAGATAAATCAAAACGCAAGATGATCGCTATCGAACTCGCAGCCGAGGCGCAACTCCACTTAATAAACAATCCATGAAAAGCGCCTAAGATCGAAACCTTTCAAAATTTCCTGCTTAAATCGAGATGTTACATCTTTTTTGAAGTCCCCATATCTATTCGTCCTCCACTATTTGCCAATATTTGCTGCAAATAAATTTGCCCACTCGGAAACATTGTCCATGTTAATTGGCTGCGCACCCATTTTAATAACGTTTTTGTTGTAATCACTGTCAAATGTATAAATCGGTTTTTGCCAAGAGAGGATTTCCTTGCAAAACGCTTCTATCTTGCTGGATGGTTCAGCATGGGCTACGAAAATAACAGCAGACATGGCTGCAACAAACAGATTGCGGTAATGGGATGTTTTAGCGGAAATGCGTCGTTGATTTTCTTTAAATGGGGGAGAGAAAAAGCAGTTGCCCGTCTTTCAGGGGCTTTTTGTCGAGCAAAAAAAAGCTCACCGTTTGCCCTCGAAACTCGGACAACTGTGTTTGTCTTCAACATGGGGTTTGATATCCAAAACAGGTGTCCCATCTTGCATGTCCAATCCTTTGACGTAAATGACGTTGTCTTCCCTCCTGAGAACTTCCAAAACCGACATGCCGATGGGATTGGGTCGGATTGGCGAACAAATGCTGAAAACGCCCAGTTGCTTTTCACGGTGTGGAGGTGTCTGGCTGAGAAACTGTGAAGTGAACTTCGGGCTTCGATGGAAATGGAAAATCACGACAATGCGTTGGCCGGCTCTGATATCTTTGAGTCCATGCAGATATTTTTCATAAATGACTAATGTCCCCTCCTCATCCGAAATGCTCCAATGCCGGGGAATTTTTTCGGCATCAGTCTGCACAAAACCTATAGGTTCCATTTTGATGCTCATGTTACGAGACATTTGAAAATACCTCCTCTTTGCCCAATTGTAGCCGCTCACGGCTTGAAACTTGAAATTGGAAAGTAGAAATTTCTAATTTCAATGTTCCTCAGTACAAGCTAATATTTAACTTTTTTATACAGTTCCTTTGCATGGTAAGAACTTCTGACAAAAGGCCCGCTGGCAACTTCTGAAAAGCCTGTCTCAAGGGCGGTTTTTCTCCAGTCGTCAAATTCATCGGGAGAAACAAAACGATCAACCTCTATGTGTTTTTTTGATGGCTGAAGATATTGTCCAATTGTCAGCATATTGCATCCGGCTTCGACCAGATCTTTCAGCGTTTCCTCGACTTCTCCGGGAAGCTCTCCAAGGCCAAGCATCAGGCCTGACTTTGTGAAAACAGAGGTGTTTATTTTTTTGGCCTGTCTTAGGACTGCAAGTGAACGGCGGTAATCAGCTTCAGGCCGTACTGAAGGATAAAGACGGTTTACTGTTTCAATGTTGTGATTTAAAACATCGGGGCTGGATTCCATAACTATATTAAGCGCTCTCTCATCTCCCAGAAAATCCGGTATCAAAATTTCTACAAGCGCTTCTGGAATTTTATTTTTCACCTGTCTGACAGTTTCTGCAAAATGACCGGCACCTCCGTCAGGCAGATCGTCCCTTGTAACAGAGGTTATGACAACATATTTCAGTTTCATTTCTCGTGCGGCTTCTGCAACCCTTGCAGGCTCTTCCGGATCGGGCAGCCCCAAAGGGCCTTGTTCAACCGCACAAAAACCGCAGTTACGCGTGCAGTTTGGCCCCATAATAAGGAATGTGGAAGTATGCCTGGAAAAGCATTCCCACATATTCGGGCACTTGGCTTCCTGGCATACTGTATGAAGTCTGCTTTTACTCAGCAGCTTCCTGACTTTTTCATATGCCGGTCCTGATGGCAGATTCCGTTTCAGCCAGTCGGGTTTTCTGATATGTTTTTTTGATAAGTTATTCTGAATCATAATGTTTCTTTAATATCTTGTTTCCAATTTCAAGTTTCAAGCCGTGAATGGCTACAATTTCTTTAATAGTTCCGGCAAACTTGTTTTTATAAGATTAACTCCAAAAACAGTTTCCACATGATTTTTTACTGCCCCGCAGATCTTACTCATTGATACTTTTCGCGAGAGCTCCTGTTTCATAGATGTTATTCCTATCTCCCTTAGACCGCATGGATTCATCCAGCCAAAATGCTTCATTGCAATATTAACGTTTAAGGACATGCCATGAAAACATATTCCCCTTCGAATTGCTATGCCTATACTTCCCAGTTTTTTATTTTCAACCCATATTCCCCTGTTAAGTGGATTCCTCTCAGCTATAATTTCCGAATCCGCAACCGCTCTGATCATGACTTCTTCGAGTTTTTCAACATAATCCACCACTCTCATCCCGGCGGCATTAAGGTCAATTATTGGATACATAATAAGCTGGCCCGGCCCGTGAAAAGTAATAACACCACCTCTTTCCACCTGAACCACTGGAATTCCTGATTTTTCGAGCAAATCAGGAGAAACAGTC
>JAYEFW010000113.1:0-4107 GCA_034658795.1 Thermodesulfobacteriota bacterium | reverse complement strand
CCTTATGCATTTCACCAAAGGCTATGGGCGGGTGGATCATACCCTTTTCATCTTTTCCGATGTCCATGGTGTGACCTGCCTCAAAGGGGTGTGTAAAGACAAGCTTAAGGTTAAGCTTTTTTGACTTCGGAACACTGTCCGGACTATAAATCATCTGAAAATGGGCATGGGCTGGAGCGCTCAGTGCAAAAGCCACCGCGAGCGACAATGCCAAAACTAATTTCTTCATGTTTATCCTCCTTTACTGATCGTCATTTGTTGTTTGTTATTTGTTCAATCGTCAATTCCTACCCCCTATTCCGTAATTTCTGAGCCTGGCACCTCTACCTCGTGGCCCGGACCAGCATCAAGGATGACTGTGTAGTCACCTTCAGGTTTTTTAAAGGTAAACTCACTATCCTCATCCATTTTCCCTTCTATGAGGACATTTCCGTCGGTATCCACCACCTTCATCTTGACCCCTGCGCCTGAAGACCCATCTGAAAACCCTCCCTCGCAGGTTATGGTTCCGTCCCCATTATCCTCACAGTAACATAGCGGGGTGTGGGCAAAAGCCTGAGGAACAAGAAAAATGGCCGACACCAGACAAATTAAGAAAAATATTAACGCTTTCCTCATAGTAACTCCTCCTTTTTAAGCATTAAGCAAATTCCGATTCTTTTTTAATAAGACCCATGGATACCAGAAAAACTATGGCCAGCAGGTAAAATAGAATCATGACCTGAAGCCCACTGAGGCCGAGCAGATTTCCGCCTGTAAAGACAAAAATTGATATAATAAATCCTAAAACAATGGGATAAAAGGCGGCAAAAAGCATCCACTTTGTACTTCCGGTCTCAACCCTGACCATAAGCAAAGTAGCGATACATGGAGGATACATGGCCATAAAGAGCACGATGGCCAAGGCATGAAGGGCTGTCCAGCTCGTTTCTTTTTTCTTTATTCTCTCTTCCAGCGTCTCTTCTTTGTCCTCTTGCGATGACTGGTAAATACCGCCCAGGGTTGCCACACTGTTCTCCTTGGCGGCAAATGAACTGAGCAAGGCGATATTAACCCGCCAATTAAAGCCGGCCCACCTTGTGACCGGTTCCAAAAAACGCCCGGCGCGGCCCATGAAGCTGCTTATTATAGTTTCCTCTCTTCTCTCTCTTCGAACCCCATTCCTTTCCTTATCCAGTTTCTTGTATGCCTTATAGGTCTTCATCGCATGTTTATCTTTTATTATTTCGCCATCGACCTCGTATTTTCCTTTTTTTACGATCTTAAAAAATACAAAGTTTCTTTCCCTGAATTTTTTATCAATGGCCTCTTTTGCATCCTTTTTCCCGGCCCCCATCTTCGCCTTTTTATAATCCATCCAGTATCCTGCAAATTTTGACAGGTTATCTCCAGATAGAAGATCGGCATAGGGGTTGTTTGCGCCCGTTTCCTTGAAGAATTCTTTTTGTATCTGATCGGCCAGACCGCTATAGTATGCATTCCTTTTCTCGCTGATACCAGGGAAGTAGATGAGCAGATATACAATGGCAGAAACCACGATCACAATAGTGATAATTTTTTTAATAAAGAGCCAGGTTCGTTCCAGACTGCGACGCAGTACACCCTGGAGAGTGGGCATGTGGTAGGGCGGCATCTCCATAACAAAAGGAGCGCCTGGTCTGCTCCTGAGCACTGTGAGACTTAAGCCCTTGGCCACGCCAAGAGCTATGATAATAGTAATGGTAGATATGAAAAACATGGCTGCGCCTTTGCAGTCAGCGAAAAATATCCCGATAAGAAGCACATAAAAGGGAATCTTGGCCAGGCAGTTCATAAGCGGAACGATCATGATGGTGGCCATCCTGGCTTTTTCGTCTTTCATGGCGCGGCAGGCCATGACGCCCGGTACGGCACAGCCGCCAACAAACAATCCTCCCAGAACCATAGGTAAAATGGACTGGCCATGAAGACCGAAGTGTCTGAAAATACGGTCCAGAATAAAAGCCATCCTGGCCATGTAACCCGTGTCCTCCAGGATGGCTATGAGGGCAAACAGAATAAGGAAGATAGGCACGTAATTCAGCACGGCGATTGTTCCGTCTACAACCCATATGGACATGGAACGAAAAAAGGGGTCAAAAATGAATCCTTCGGAAGGAAGAAACGAAGCAACAAGATCTCGAAACCCGGCAAGGAGGGGCCACGTGTATTCAGTGATCTTGTAACCCTGAACTATGGCGAGTTCATACATAAGATAGATAGTGGCAGCCAGGATAACCGGGCCAAGATAACGGTTGCAGGCGGCCTGGTCGATCTTGTCCGTCAATGTTTTTCCTGTTTTCTTTTCGCAGGTCACACTTGTTTTAACGATTCCCTCGGCTCTCCTGTGCCGTGCTACGGCAATAACCTTTTGTGAAGAACTCTTCTGATCGCTTACAAAGGCATTTCTTTCCTCTTCTACTAATTTGAGCAGCTTGTCACCATTCCTTGAACATTCTCTGATCAGCTTTTTCGCTTCAAGGTCGTTTTCCATCAGTTTTATTGCAAGCCATCGCAGTGGATAACGTTCAGACAGATCCGGATCACCTGAAAGGTGTTTTTCCAGCAAACTCAGGGCAGACTCCATGGCTTCCCCATAATCAATGCGAAAGGGGGTAACATGCCCATTTTTTAAGATCATCCCAATAGCGTTTTTAAGTTCATCTTTTCCCCTGCCTCTGTTTCCCACTGTTGAGAGCACGGGAGCGCCTATTTCACGGCTTAATTTTTCGCTGTCGATCTTATAGCCCCGTTTTTCGGCTACGTCCGTCATGTTCAGATTAACGATGAGAGGAATACCCATTTCTGCAAGCTGAAAGGTGAGATAAAGATTACGTTCCAGATTAGAGGCATCTACCACATCAACGACTACTGCCGGTCTTTCATTGAGCAAAAAATCTCTGGCAATACGCTCTTCCTGGGTATAAGAAGTAAGACTGTGTGTTCCGGGAAGATCAATTATTTCAATCCGATCCTCTTTAATACGGAAGGAGCCGGTTTTTTTCTCCACAGTCACGCCGGGATAGTTGGCCACATGCTGCCTGGCTCCGGTCAGCATATTGAAAATAGTGGACTTGCCGGAATTGGGTTGACCGGCCAGAGCCACAATAATCTTTTCGGATTCGTCGCTCATAGCAGAGTCACCTCCACCAGTTTAGCTTCTGAATGGCGCAGGCTGATATGATATCCTTTCATTAAAAACTCGACAGGGTCCACAAGAGGCGCATTTCGGACAACTTTTATACGGGTCCCGGGAATAAAACCCATATCCAGAAGCCGCTGCCCTATCATCCCTTCGAAATTTATATCAACAACCTCGCACTCCTGATCCGGCTTGATTTCATCCAACGTCATTATTCATTCCTCCATTTTCCCCACATCAGATTTTTTTATTATTTAGTAGTACCTATTTTAATTAGAATTATCTAATTCTCAAAAGAAAAAAATTATTCTACAATGATCTTTCCCGCCATCCCACGACCGATGGCCAGCCTGGAATCCTTTACTGCAATCATAACGGGTCCTGAACCCTTTCGGTTTAAAATTTTAAGAGTTATCCCCGGCACAAGCCCCATGCTGTAAAGCTTTGACCTTACCCCTCTTCCTCCTTCGATATCTATAAGAGTAACCTCTTCTCCCGGATCAATCCTGCTTAGTGTCATTATTTTTTTCCTTCCACTTTATCCATAATCTTTATCCTGCCCTTGAATCCACTTGCAAATTCTTTCATTCTGGCTAAACATTTATCCGGTTCCTGACCATGAAGCCGATATTCATCAAAATATTTAAGCCAGTCTAACCCCACCCTCGGGCAGAATTGAATAAATTCCATAAACTCTATAAACCTGTCCAGCGTTGAGGCGCTGACAGCATGTTCCATTTTGCAGGCCTCTCCATCGGCTTTTTTAAAATCTATATTTAAGATATTTGTCAAAAAGGTCCGTAAGGTATGATGTCTCCGATGTATTTCTTTGCCAACATCAATCCCCTTTTTTGTCAGTTCCAGGTACTCATATTTTTCATAATCAATTAATTCTCTCTTGCTAAGGGTATTGAGCATACTTGTAACCGTGGGCATCTTTACGCCAA
>JAYEFW010000112.1:0-4112 GCA_034658795.1 Thermodesulfobacteriota bacterium | reverse complement strand
AAAAATTGATAAAATAACGTTGGATAAGTGTGTCCTTTAAAAGCCATCACATCTAACTTATTGAATTAACAGCATTTAAAAATTAATCACTTTTTTCTTGACAGGAGGAATATAGGATGTCCCCCTACCCGTCATTGCATTTCAAAAAAACAAGGCCCCATTTCTTCATTAAAAAGAAGAAACAGGGCTTTTTGCTTCGCAACCTTTGAACCGCAATAGCAAGCGCATTTCCCGCTGCTTGCTACAGGGTTCTTCAAACGTTCACGATTTTAAAGCGTCGGACATCAGCTCACCCACCCGTCGGGTGAAACTAGCAGGGTCATCTATTTTGCCACCCTCGCTGATGGTGGCAAGGTCAAACAAAAGGTGGGCGTAATCTTTGAGAACCGGCGCGGCAGCATCCTTTTCAAAGATCGAATTGATCTTATCGACAACCGGATGGTCCATGTTCAGTTCGAGGATCCTTTTTGTGTCGGCTGTTTTTTGACCCGAGGCCTTGAGAATTTTTTCCATGTAGGCGCTCATGTCGGAGCTGTCCTCGGAAAGACAGGCCACCGAATCGGTGAGGCGGGTGGACGGTTTTACTTCTTTTATGTTTTCTTCCAGAAGCAGACGGAGTTGCTTGAAAAGGCTATCATATTTATCCTTTTTGTCATCGTCGACCTTGCCTAACGCAAGGTCGCCCTTTTCAGCGCTTTTCAACGATTTGCCGTCGTATTCGGTGAGAGATTGAACCACCCATTCATCCACCGGGTCGGACATGAGCAGGACCTCATAATCCTTTGCCTTGAGCTGCTCCAAAAGAGGGCTGTTCAGAAGAGCGGTCATGTTATCGCCGGTGATGTAGTAGATTTCCTTTTGATCGGGCTGCATCTTGTCCACATACGCCTTTAGTGAAACCCACTTGCCGTCTGATTTGCTTGTCTTAAATCGCGCCAACTCGGCGATTTTGTTCTTGTTTTCAAAGTCGGAATGAATACCGACTTTGAGAACGGCCCCAAATTCCTCGTAGAATTTTTCGTATTCTTTGTCTTCCAGACCTTTCAGCAGTTCAAAAATCTTTTTGACAAGATTCTGGCGGATATTTTTCACCAGGGCGTTTTGCTGGAGAATCTCACGACTGATATTCAGGCTGAGGTCCGATGCATCTACAACCCCTTTTACAAATCGGAGGTATTCCGGCATCAGATCCGCACAGTCGTCCATGATAAAAACCCGTTTGCAGTAAAGATGGATACCATGTTTTGCATCAGGGTTAAACAGGTCAAGGGGCGCTTTGGAAGGAATGTACAGAAGGGCGGTGTATTCGGTGGTTCCTTCGAATTTGCTGTGCAGCCGTGCCAGGGGCGGATTCCAGTCATGGCTGATATGCATGTAAAACTCTTCATGTTCCTTGTCGTCGACCTCCTCTTTAGCCTTGGCCCATATCGCCTTCATGGTGTTTAAGGTTTCTTCCTTTACAACCTTGTGGGTGGTCTTTCCGAGGGGCTTGCCGTCCTTGTCCTGGAGTTGCTCGGGTTCCGGGATGGGTTCTTCTTTTTCCACATCCATCACCACCGGGTAGCTGACAAAGTCGGAATGCTGCTTGACAATGTGTCTGATGACCCATTCATCCGTAAAATCCTGCTCCCCGGCTTCTTTTTTCTTTAGTTCAAGGGTTATTGAAGTTCCCCGGCTTTCCTTTTCCGCTTCTTCGATGGTATATGTCCCGTCTCCATGGGATTCCCAGCGAACCCCCTTTTCCGATCCGGCCGCTCTAGTCAGGAGGGTGATCTTGTCCGCTACGATAAAGGCGCTGTAGAATCCAACACCGAACTGGCCGATCAGTTCAGGAGTAAGGGTGTCGCCATTGGTCTGCTCCATGGCCGCCATGAAAGCAGCCGTTCCGCTCTGAGCAATGGTCCCGATGTTTTCCATGACCTCGTCATAGGTCATTCCGATGCCATTGTCCGAGATTTCAAATGTCTGTTTGATTCCGTCCGGGGTGAGCTTAATCTTAAATTCCGTGTCGTTACCCAGAATGTCGGGGTTTGTTTGGGCCTCAAATCGCAGTTTATCGATGGCATCCGACGCGTTGGATATCAGTTCGCGAAGAAATATCTCCTTGTTTGAATATAGAGAGTTGATGATCAGCTTCAAAAGCTGCTTAACTTCCGATTTAAATTCGTGGGTTTTTGCTTGATTACTCATATTTCCTCCAGTCAAAAGTCTGTTTTCAGATATTATAAAAATATGAACTAAAATGCGTGTGATTTTTAATTTGTCAACCCGTGTGTCTGTTTTGTGGGCGTTTGAAATTATTGAGCCTGACACAGTGAGTCCAGTGGGACGCCCATGATTTTATGCGTTTCATACACTTGCAGAATTTATTAGATTCTATGATACATCTCCTCCTGCCAGTGTGAGGCACGAGCAGGCAGAAAGCAGGACTGTTCTGAACTTAAAAGCAAAAAAAGAAAAAATAATCTGCCGCAGATGGACGTAGATGGACGCAGATTAATGGCCGCAAAAAGGCACAAAAAATGCGAAAAAGAACATAAAGAAAGTATCATTTCCTATACAATAAAAAAAAATCTCAAAGCGATTAACCTCTGAGACTTAAACGGTTACAGAATTATATCAGTGATGATCAGCGTATATCTGTGGCTAAATAGTTACCTTTAATTTTAATAGTTCTCTTGAACTTCAAATTTTCCTAAAAAATTCGCTGGTGTGGTCAGTCTCTACCGTTTTGTCATACCGGATATGCTTTCATACCAGCTTTCATTGCGCCTTCAATAGTCCCATCAACCAATTCACTTCCGGAAAAAAAACATTCATCAGGATCATATATTTCTGAACTCCATTTAAATATTGCAAACTCCCATTCGCCGATTTCTCTAAAATATTCCATACGGCTTACAGGCTCTTTTTTATCATATGCAATCCTGTCAAGATAAAGAAATCTTCCTTGAAATCTGGCAATGTAACGAACGTCTGTGTCTTTAAGTTCCTGTTGGTTGAATTTTTCTACGATTGCGGAAACATTTTCTCGTATTTCATCAGGTATCAGTTTTTTTCCCATAATCAATTTTTTCCTTGAAGTATATAATTATTTTTGTGATGTTATCTGTTTCAATATTCGGTGTAGCTTGCGAGTGAGATTCCACAACATACCAAAAGCGCTCAAGGGCTGTCTCTTAAAAGTTTTAGAATTTTGGGCGTCGGCTTTTCGCTTACCCGCATAGGACTACTTTCTGATGGGCCAGATCCAGATGGTTTACCATGGCCTTTATTTTCAAGCGGGCTTCACGATCACCTTTTTCTGCCAGGATTTTTGCCATCTCTTCCTGCATTTCGGTCTCCAGCGGTTTCCAGCCATATGCTCTGGCGTGGAAATGGATCAGTTTTTCAGACATGGTTTCCCATTCTTTGCTTGATAGATCGTGCAGGCGATAGATGTTTAAATTCTGCCAGGACTCAGCGTAATTTTCTTCAAAATAGGGAAATTCCTGTTCATTGCGAAGATATACACGGTCGTAGTCTTCCCCCTGAACCCGCGTAAAGAAATCGTCGGTAAAGGCGAAAATGGGATAGAGTCCGGGCAGAGGAGAGGCAGACGAAAAGAATTGATTCAAAATAGTGTAGCTTTTCCGGCGCACGTTGATGCGTAGCTGGGCAATGGATTCACCTTCATCAAACAGCAGAACCCAGCCTTTAAACCCTGTTTTTTGAAACATGGCTGACAGGCCGCATATTGCCTTAAAATATGGTTCCCATCCTTTGCAGACCAGTGATGCGTCTTTGTAAAATGGAACCTGTCGGTACTTCATGGCATGACGGAGACGAAACACGGGCAGGCTGTTTCCGTTCAGGGCGTTGGCAAGAAGCCAGGGAAACTCGCGGGGCCGGAATGTGATATGTTTTTTCAAGCCTTTTTGCCGGTTGGAAAGCGGTATGTTATCCTGCGCCATGGCCGTTAAAATGGCTTTGAAAAAATGAGGCATGGATTCCGGGATGATGTCCAGCGGCCCGGCGCTGTTATTTTTCCAGGATATTTTTTGTTTGCCGCTCAGGTCTTTCCACCATTTTACGAGGGATGACTCGCTATCCGGAAAAGAAATTTGACTCAC
>JAYEFW010000111.1:14294-16011 GCA_034658795.1 Thermodesulfobacteriota bacterium | reverse complement strand
AGTTGTTTAGAATCTCCTCAATAAGCACTCTGTTTCCTTCCTTAAGTTCATCCCGCCATTTTTCAATCTTTTTAAAGGCAAGGATCTTTTGATGGTCACCGAGCCTGATATTTTCAAGAGCTTTCTGTATGGGTTCAGGGTCGATATCACGCATGAGTGTGCCGATGTATTGCAATTGCCTGCGCTTTGCTCCGTGACTTTTTGTCTTTTTGGCAATGATAACAGAATTACGCAAATCATCCGAAATATCGATATTTTCAAGCTGTTCAGACGACAGGGCTACAAGCTGTTCGCCAAGCTTCTGCAAAGCCCTGGCTTCATTTTTCTTTTGAGTTCTGCTTTTACGATCATCATCCATTTTTCAGACCCGTTCGCTCCATTAACTATTCTTTGCCATGTTGTTTATGCAACATTGAGGTTCAGTACATCTCGTATTTAACCAGTCTGCCGTCAAGTCCGCCTGCCTTGATCGGTTTTTTCCATGATGCTTTTAGGCCGATTTTTTTTATATACCTGCGTTCTCCAAAGTAAATATAAGCAGTTGAACCTTTGCATTTCTGTTTAAGAAAATCACCGAGATCTTTGTAAAACGCTTCAAGGTCATCATCTCCCCCCATTCGAATGCCATAAGGAGGGTTTGCTACAATTACCCGGCCCTCAATGGCAGGCAAGTCTCTGAAGTCAGCCCTTTCAACTCTTACATTTTTTCCGTAATTAAGCCCCATTATGTTTATTCTCGCCGCATCAACAGCTTTTTCGGACAGATCACTGCCTGCAATCAGCCCTTGCGGCAGCTCCCGAATGCTTGTGTCAGCCTCTTTTTTAACCTGCTTCCAGATAGAACCGTCAAAGTCAGGCAGAAATTCAAAACCGAATTTGTTTCTAAAAATGCCCGAAGGAATGTTGCACTGCCGCATGAGCGCTTCGCACAAAAGTGTTCCCGAACCGCACATGGGATCATATAAAGGGACAGACCCGTTCCATCCTGTAAATCGGATAATCGCTGCCGCGACAGTTTCCTGCATGGGCGCTGATACTGTCTCCTCTCTGTATCCTCTCCTGTGAAGCGCGCCTCCCGACGTATCGAGACTTATTTCCGCCTTGTCATGCCTGACATGAAGATTTAGCAGGATATCAGGATTTCTTATAGACACATCAGGGCGCTTACCGGTTTTTTCCTTGAAATAATCAGCAACAGCATCTTTGAGGCGGAGAGAAGCATACTTTGAATGAGAAATAGTACTGTCGGAAACATTTCCCGACACGGCAAATGTACTGCCTTCTGCAAAAAAATCTTCCCACTGTATCTGTTTTGCCTTCTTGTACAACGTATCGGTATCATGACAATTAAATGATATTAACGGCGCAAGGCACCGTGAAGCAAGCCTTGTCAAATAATTAATTCGATACAGGGTTGATTTATCCGCTCTGAAATGAATTCCGCGAAACTCCGGAGCAATGTCTTCGGCACCGAGTTCGGCCAGCTCTTGTGCACCTGCTTCTATTAAGCCTTCAGCTATCTGAGCAAAATAACGGGAATCCCGCTGATACTTATATGCCGCCACCTGCTGTTTATCTCCTCTATATATTTTGTAACCATATTTCTTGGGAACGTGGACAACTTCCCCAAATCTATGCGCCTGCTTGAGGAAGTCGTCCTCGTTCCGTACAGCCTGAAAGTCCACCCGATAGAGCGCTAATTCAAGTGAAAATCCGT
>JAYEFW010000111.1:0-14194 GCA_034658795.1 Thermodesulfobacteriota bacterium | reverse complement strand
AGATTCATTTGAGGGCGAAGGTGAGGTTACCATCTGTTGAGGCAAACTCTCTTTGTGAATTTGATCGGTTTTTAACATAGCTTTCTCCATGGTCTTTTGCGAAATTCCGGCCTCAGGAGCTGGTGATGGGGATATAGCCGGTCTGCTGATGATAAATCCGATGGCTGCAAAGATCGCAATTGTCGTTACAATGATCAGGCTTTGGATAATAATCGGTCTTATCCGCGGACGGTCAGTGGACCCTGCGATTATACTTGCCGGCACTCCTGACGTAGTATCAGCATCCTGTTCGAGTTTTTTCAGGGCCTTTAAAATAGAACTCAAAAGAATAACCTCCTGACAGCATAGGGCCAGCCACTCGATACGAACCTCAAAATATGGGTTTCCGTTCAGGCACCAATTTTATATTAAAAATTTTTTTTCTGTGTCCTTTGTGAGAGATCATTGCCGTTTTGTTCTTTCATGGTTTGCCATAAATGCGGAATCGCAAAGAGTTCTTTTTCATTGTACAAAACTATTTTGGTCAGCGGTCCGACAATTCCGTCAACTGGAATACCGTGTTTGGCCTGAATCGCCTTTATTGCCAGTTGTGTAAATAAATCATAATTCGTATTTATTGCAATATTTTTAAACCCAATATCCCGTAAGTGCATTTTTAAGGTGATGATTGATTCTTTCGGTGAATTACGAGGTGTGATTCTCTGGTAGTTATAAAAATTTTTCCAGAAAACAAACCCCGTGCCTGTCCAGTATTTGACGATATCATCATACAACACATCGATTTTACCCCCTGTTTTGCCGTCAGATAAGGTCAGTGCATGGTTTTTTGCTTTGATAACCGTCAGGTAAATCGGATAATATTTTTCCGGATGTTCAAATTTCAAGATAGCGCATAGATTTAAATTTAATATCAGGTCCAGGTCGTAGTCAATCCGTTGGAGGATGAGACCATTTTGCAGAGCAACTATAGAAAAAAACGCCTCATCATTTTCGAACCAGTTTAAATCACGTGACATCCTTGCGTTGATCCCCCACTTATTCGAGACGGTTTTTACTGACATCGCCCGGGTGGTTTTCGCGGGTAAGGTTACAAGCATTTGTTTGAAATCCGGCATGGCATTACCCTTTTCCGGTTCAGGGATTCCAGTGTCCATTGCCGGCGTTTCAGTTTTTGCAGATTCAATCGAAACCGGTTCAATAATCTCTTTCTGCCGGGCTTCGATTTGAGCCGTTGGCGACGGAACCGGCAGGACTGCTTTGGGTAATGGTTTCGCTGTTTGGTAGAAAAAAATTCCTCCAAAAGCGACACACAGAACGAAAAGCAAGATCATGCTCTTTTGCCCTGCTTGAACAATGTATCGTTTTATTTTGCCATGGTTGGATAGCTCGATTATCGCCGCTTTGGCAATTCTACTTGATATTTTGTGGCAATTGAAACCATAAGCAGTCAGCAGAGCTCTGTCGCATGTAATGTTGATCAACCGTGGATTACCTCTTGAATATTTGTATATTTTACGTATCGCATTGCGAGAAAATATAGCGACCTGTTTTGGGGATGCCAGATGGATTCGATGCTGGATATATGCGTTTGTTTCCTGATAAGACAAAGGCCGCAAACGGCACCTTAAGGATATGCGTTGTCCGATCTGCCGGAGATCATAGGACCTCAGCATTTCACCCAGTTCCGGTTGCCCCACCAGGATGATCTGCAGAAGCTTATCTTTTGTGGTTTCCAGATTTGAAAGGAGTCGGATCTGTTCCAGAACTTCTTTGTTTAAATTTTGGGCCTCGTCAATTAAAAGGATCACTTTTTTCCCTTCGGCCCTTTTTTCCATCAGAAATGCATTTAACGTATCAATGAGCGCTTTGATGCTGTCCTGGTCTGAGAGGATGTCGAATTCGTCGTTTATGGATTTTAAGAGGTCCATCGCATCCATTTTGGGGTTAAAAATATAGGCGGATTCCGTATTGGCATCCAGGTTCTCAAGAAAAGCCCGACACAGCATTGTTTTTCCACTCCCGACCTCTCCAAGGATCTCAATAAATCCTTCTCCGGCCACTGCTGCATATTTTAGATGGGCAAGCGCTTCTTCATGGCTTTTGCTCAAGAACAGGTAGTCCGGATTGGGTACCAGCTTGAAGGGTTTTTCTTTGAAACCGAAAAAATGATTATACATCGTATGCCTTTATTGTTTTCAGATGTCTCAACTTTGATCCTCAAGCAGGCTATGAACAGATGAGAAATCGGCCTGCTTTAGTTGTCAGTCACAGATCGTTTAATCAAAAAATGGGATTTATTTTTGTTTGTCCTGTCAGTAATACTCAACGTAAAAACCCATTTTATGTAACCATTCCAATTGGAATGAAGATTACAGGAAAAATAATGGCAGATCAACTACGTTCTTTAGATTATAGAGCAAGAAAAGCCTTTTTCATCAGCGAATGTTCAGAGGATTTACTACAAAACAACCCATCATTGTTCCTGTAAAGACATTATTATCTCAATTGGTGTAAAAGAAGGGAGCTTTCCAGGCTGTGTGCGGACTTGAGGGACGTGTTTAGTCGTTTGGAAATGAATATTTCCCCTTGACTAAATATCGGATATCAATTATATGGCTTTTTAGGAAATAAATGGGATTCAGAAATTATGGGAATACAGGAAAGGAAAGAACGGGAGAAAGGAAGAAGGCGGCAGCAGATAATGATAGCCGCAAAAAGGGTGTTTTCTCTAAAGGGCTTTAACAAGGCTACAATGGAAGATATTGCCAATGAAGCTGAGTTAAGTCCAGGCACCCTTTATCTTTATTTTAAAAACAAAGATGAGCTATGTGCTTCCCTTTCTCTCAGGATACTACAATATCTAAATATTAAATTAAAACATGTATGCAGTGAAAAGGAGTTAGATCCGAAACAGAAAATAAAAGCATTAAAAGAAGCCATGTATGACGTTTATGAATTTGATCCTTTAATACTTATCAACATGTTTCATCTACAATCAAGCGAAAGCCTTAAAAATTTATCCCCTCAGCTAGTTTCAGACATAAAAGAATTGTCAAATAATTCAATCAAGGAAATGGCTGATATATTTGAAGAGGGAATAAAGAAAAATGTTTTTATAGACAAGAAACCGGTTGTTTTTGCAGAAGCACTTTGGGCTCTTTTTTGCGGTGCCGTACTTCGCGAAGAAAGCAAAAGGGTTATTAATAACGATAAGAACTATTTGAAACTAACACTTGAAGACGATTTTGAAATATTTGCCAGGGGAATAAAGAAATAAAACAAGTGCCTAAAGTGAACTAGAGTGCCTAAAATGCCTAAAGTTAAGGTATTCTGCCTATTTTAAAGTAACAAAAGACAAATGAGCTAAAGTTTCCTGAATTTTGCTATTATAAATAAAATTAGTTAGCGCTGGTAAGGGCGTTCCTTAACTTTAGGCACTTTAGCTCACTTTAGGCATTTTAGGCACTTCTAAATGAACCATGCACAAAATTTATATAGACAAAGATGTTGTTGATTCCGGTCAAGTTGCTTCAATTCTATCACGCTTGAAAGTTCCTGCCGTAGTTGTAAATAATGCCCGTGAAGTCTATGATGCGGTTTCCTGTGCAGATGATCCTGTCCATGAAGGGAAAAAAATACTTTTCCTGACCAGAAATAAAGGTGATTTTATTAGGAAATGTCCCGGCACTCGATATTACACATGCTGTGATTATAAGATTTTACATATAGGGACATTCTGCACTATGGATTGTTCATACTGTATAATGCAGTCTTACTTTCATCCGCCTGTGCTTCAGTACTTTGTCAACAGGAATGACCTTGAGGCTGAGCTGAATAATCTGTTTGCGAAAAAAAGTATATCCAGAATCGGTACTGGAGAATTTACAGATAGTATGATCTGGGAAATGTGGACAGACCTCTCGGCTTTTCTTGTTCCAAAGTTCTCAAGGCAATCATATGCTGTTTTGGAGTTAAAAACCAAAACAACAGCTATCGAAAAGTTAAAACCTCTCCGGCATAATCGCAAAACAATTGTTGCCTGGTCACTCAATACAATTAGAGTCATAGGGAATGAAGAACTTCGTACCACATCACTTGCCGCAAGGCTCAAAGCAGCGGCAAAGTGTGAGGAATGGGGTTATCCTCTTGCCTTCCATTTTGATCCAATGATCATATATGACGGTTGCGAAGAAGATTACAGAAAAGTAATTGAACAGCTTTTTTCCCATGTATCTTCAGAGAATATTGTCTGGATAAGTCTTGGCACATTTCGTTTTATGCCGTCCTTAAAATCAATTATAAAGAAACGCTTTCCTGATTCAAAAATTATATATGGAGAATTTATTACAGGCATTGACGGCAAGATGAGGTATTTCAAGCCGCTTCGTATCGAACTTTATAAAAAAATAGTCTCTTATATAAGGAGTGTGGCACCTGATGTGCTTATATACTTTTGTATGGAAGATGATGAAGTATGGAAAAAGTCTCTTGGATTTATTCCATCTGAACGTGGTGGGCTGCCGAAAATGCTTGATGAAAGCGCCGCACGACATTGCCGGCTGGCCATGTAAACCGTAAAAAAGAGGCAACTAAATGAAAAAGTATAGTATTGTTTATTATATCTTTTGCTGCTTGTTTATCCTTTTAATCTGTGCTGTTGGTCAATCATTTGCTGAAAACCGGCACAGTGTTAAATGGGTCGATGATGGTGATACAATTGTTCTTATGGATGGCAGGCGCGTACGATACATAGGGATAAATGCTCCTGAAATAGATCATAAAGACAAAAAAGCAGAGCCATTCGGATATAGTGCTAAAAATTATAATAAGAATATGGTGTTATCAAAGAAAGTGCGTTTAGAATTTGATAAGGAAAAACATGATCAGTATGGACGATTGCTTGCCTATGTATTTTTGGAAGATGGTACATTTGTTAACAAGGTCATGATAAAACAAGGATATGCCTATTACCTTTACCGGAATCCTAATAAAAGATACAATAAAAAATTATTTAAGGCTCAAAGGGATGCGATGACAGCTAAAAAGGGGATATGGAAGAATTGGAAAGAAGAAAAGAACAGGTACTTAGGCAATAAAAAATCAAAACGATTTCATCTTGGAACATGCACTTTCGGAAAAAGAACGGGCTTAAAAAACAGAATCTTTTTTTCAAGCAAATGGGATGCGTTCTGGGAGGGGTTTGCGCCATGTAAAAGGTGCGTTGAATAATTGTAATATAAAGAGAAGGACAATAAATATGAGTATCTGGGATCGAAAAAAACCTTCATTTGGCTTTATTTCTACAAGATTTGCCGGGTTGGACGGAGTTTCACTTGAAAGTAAGAAATGGGCGGAAGTCCTTACATCAAAGGGTTGTTCCGTGTATTATATGGCAGGAGAGCTTGATACGGATCCTTCAATTTCTTACCTGGTGCCTAAAGCTCATTTTAAACACGAAGAAATTTTAAAATTATACCAAGCTATATTTGTTGAAAAAAAACGAACTTCTGAAATCAGCAGGAAAATTCAGCAAATAAAAGAAGAACTGAAAGAAGAGATTAAAAAATATCATTCTAAGTTTGGATTTGAAATTCTCATAGTACAAAATGCCCTGGCAATTCCTGTAAATATTCCATTGGGTCTTGCAATAACTGAGTTTATAATAGAAACTGGAATTCCAACAATTGCCCACCATCATGATTTTTTCTGGGAAAGAGATAGATTTAGCAGTCCTGTTGCTTCAGATTATTTAAGATCCGCTTTTCCACCTGTTCATCCTAAGATTCAACATGTGGTAATTAATTCAATTGCAGGACATAAACTTGCCAGTTTTACAGGAGCAAGCTGGACATTAATACCAAATATTGTTGATTTTAAAATACTGCCTCCGGAAATAGATGATTTCAACAGAGACCTGAAAAAAGAAATCGGCCTTGATGATGACGCTTTTCTTGTCCTTCAACCAACAAGGGTTGTTTCAAGAAAAGGAATAGAAATATCATTAGAGCTTGTAAAAAGGCTTGATTATCCTAAGGCTTCTCTTGTGATAACTCACAAAGCCGAAGATGAAGGGCAAGATTATTTAATGCGGATAGAAGAATTCGTAAAACTAATAGATGTTGACCTTAAAATAATCTCGGACAGGATAGGCTTTAAAAGAGGTTTTGACGAAAATGGCAGGAAAATCTTTACATTATGGGATGTTTATCAACACGCGGATCTTATAGCTTATCCGTCAGTATATGAAGGTTACGGCAATGCATTTGTCGAATCAATGTATTTCAGAAAACCTATAGTGATTAACAGGTATTCAATTTTTGTGGCTGACATTGAACCAAAAGGTTTTGATGTTATTTCTTTTGATAACTATATAACAAAAAAGACAATAAAGAAAATTAATGATCTTCTAAACGATTCTGAACGAATGGCTCGGGCGGCTGAAAAAAATTATATGCTGGGATGGCGTTATCTTTCATATGAAATGCTGGAAGAAAAGATAGAACAATTGTTAATTAATTATTATGGTTCATGACAAATTTAAAAAGCCTTCACAGCCTCTTCTTTTGTGTCAAAAATTTCAATTATTCTATCAATTCGAACAAGCTCAAACAGCATGCGGACCGGTTCTTGTACTCTGCACAGCTTGAGTTTTCCATTTGAACTCTTCAACTGCCTGAGGTAAGATAGCAGGGTTCCGCATCCGGAACTGTCCATAAATTTTATTTGACTCATTTCAAACACAACCTTGTTGTTTTTTTCAAGTATGGGAGCTGTGGCTATTTTAAATTCTTCAGCATTGCTTGCATCCAGAACTTCTGTCAGCACTGTTACAACAGTCACATCGCCAAATTTTTCCGTGCTTAATTTCATGTTAATCTCCTCTGGTTAGATTAATTTTCAGGCAGGCGCAATTTCTCCCTTTTTTATCACGTGAGTATACCACTTCATCTACGGTATGAGAAATGATATGAAGACCGAATCCACCACTTTGTGATCCGTCAAATACCGGCAGTGGAACCGACTTTGGATTAAACTCTTTGCCCCAATCGTAAAATTGAAGAACAATTTTGTCATCCAATAGCAGGGCATTTATTTGAATTTGTTCACCAGTATGTTCACCATATGCGTGTTTAATGATGTTGGCCGTAACTTCGGTAACAGCTAATTCGATCAAGTTTATGCGGTTGTTATCAAGAGGAAGATCAGGGATACCTTCACAAAAATTCCGAACAAAGTCTCGAACTCGTGCCAGTTCTGTCAGATCGTTCTTAATTTCGAGTTTTGCTTTATCTAACGGAGCCTGACTCGTAGATTTTTTCTCAATACCGACCAACACGCACGTGAGGTCATCATCAAAAATGTCGGATTGTGAAAATGCAACAACATCTTTTCGGATAATATTTATAAGCTCTTCGAGTTCAATTATTGCGTTTTTTTGTACAAAATCGACCAGACGTTTCTCGCCATACAAAATACCATCCTGATTTTTGGCTTCTGTCAGGCCGTCCGAGTAAAAGACAAAGAGATCTCCTGGTTTGAAAGACACCAAAGTCTGTTTGAAAGGTTCCTGCTCAGGAAAGCCCAGTGGCATGTTTACTCCCCGAAGCAGACTGCATCTGTTTGAATCAGCATGAAAGTGGATAGTTCGCATATGGCCGCAATCAACAAAACTAAGCAGATATTTTGCCATATCGAATCGAGCATAACATAAGGTAACAAAAGTTTCGATATCTTCCAGTTGATCAATCATGCTGGAATGGACTGATGAAATAATTTTTTCAGGATCGGGAAATTCTTTTTTGTCAGTCAAGCGAATCAGTTCATTTAGGACGCGCAAAAAATGACTTTTTATGGCTGCTCCCAACAAAGCTGCCGGAATTCCCTTGCCCATGACATCGCCAACCACGAGATCAAAACACTGGTTGTTAAGTTTAAAAAAGTCATAGAAATCGCCATCGACCTTTTGTGAAGGAATCGTCAACTGAGCTATCTGTATTCCATTAATATCGCGTGGGGGTTGACCAAGCAGAAGAGTTTTCTGGATTTTGGAGGCGATATATATCTCATGCTCACGCGCCTTTTTTAAAGACAGATGTGTTTTGACCCTTGCTTTTACTTCTGCTGTATGAAAAGGCTTGGTGATGTAATCCAGAGCGCCTGCTTCAAACGCTCTTGTTTTGTGCGCTGTTTCAGTCATTGCAGTGATAAAAATTACTGGAATATCTTTTGTTCGAGTGGCTGTTTTCAGTCTGCTACATACCTCGTATCCATTCATCCCTGGCATCATGATGTCCAGGAGGATCAGATCCGGCAGGTGCTTTTCTGTGTAATCAAGCGCTTTCTGTCCATTTTTGGCAACACCCAGCCGGTAGTCGTTCTTTAATGTGTCTACTAATAGATCGATATTTGTTGAGTTGTCGTCAACAATCAAAACCAGAGGCTTAATTTTTTCCACTGTTGTCACCTTTTTATTAGTAATAGCTCAGCCACAAAGACACCAAGATTATAATATAATTCTCTTAAAATTCATAAATCATATCCCTTCTTTGTGTCTTTGTGCCTTAGTGGCGCTGACCCGCACTTTTTTTCTCCATTTCTTCCATAATCCCTTTGAGCGTTTCCAGAGCCCTGTCATATTCATAGTCATTTACCTGGTCTTCAAGATTCCGGAAGACTGACATGTCGAGATATTTCCTGACGGCTTCCATATGTTTTTCAATCTCTTCGGGCTCAGCAAGATCCAGGGCATCGGCAAGCTGTTTCAATACTGGTATGACTTGCGCCGGATCTACACCAGTACCCGCGTTACGCTCTTTGCCGGGTAGAGGCTCAGCTTTTGAGGTATCAGTAAGCATTTGCAGCGATTCCAAAACCTGGTTCAGAGCGGTTTCAACTCTGTCTATCAAAGCAGATGTCGGTGCTCCCTCTCTGCCGGCAGTTTCAAGTTCCCGTGCCGCTTTACACAGCTCATCTGCCCCGATACTACCGGCGCTGCCTTTTAGACTGTGAGCGAGTTGCACAAGTGATTCCCAGTCTTTTCTGTCAAAAGCGTCTCTTATTTTGTTTGCACTCTCTTTATTGTTTTTTAGAAATCCTATGAGTATGTGTTTGAAAACAGCTTTGTCTATATTCAGGGCGCTTAAGGCATCATGAATGTTGATTCCCGAAAGTCTTTCCGGGAGATCTTCGGTTTCTGCAACCGTAATGTCTCTATCTTTCGGGGCTTCCGGCTCTTTGTAATATGGCACTTTTTTCTCATGTTCCATTGATTTCCATATAGTATGAAATAGTCTGTCCTGACTGATGGGTTTGGAGACGTAGCCGTCCATTCCTGCTTCCAGGCACTTTTCCTCATCACCTTTCATGGCATGAGCGGTCATGGCGATGATGGGAAGTGATTTAAACTTAGAGTCTTTCCGAATTATTTTTGTTGCCTCATATCCATCCATTTCAGGCATCTGGATGTCCATGAGCACAGCATCGAAACGACTTCTCTGTAAAGCCTCGACCGCCTTTTTTCCATTATTGGCAATTTCGACAACAATCCCTGCTCCTTTAAGTATCGCCAATGCGATTTCCTGATTGGTGGGGTTGTCTTCTGCTACAAGAATTCGGATTCCTCTGAGGAAGTTCTTGTAAATACTTGCCCTGGTGGTGATATGTTTTTCTTTTTCCTCTATTTTCAGCGCTTTTTTCCCAAAGGTATCCATAATAGCATTAAAAAGCGTTGACTGGTGTATGGGTTTGGTAAGGAACGCATTGATGCCTGCCTTTTCAGCGTCCAGCATTTCGTTTTCTTTCCCAAAAGCGGTCATAAGTATTATCGGGATAGTCAGTTTCAAGTCTTTCCGGATTTTTTTTGAAGTTTCAATTCCACTCAGCCCGGGCATCAGCCAGTCAATTACAACCAGTTCAAAAGGTTCTTTCCGTGTTTCATTTTCTTTCAGAGCTTCTATTGATTCTTCGCCGGATAAGACCAACTTTACTCGCAAACCAAAAGACTCCAGCATTTTTTGCATGATAAGCCTGCTGTCAGCACAATCGTCAACGACCAGCACGTTTAAGTGTTGAATATCAGGAGGAGGCACGAGCTTTTGCTTCTGATCCGCAGATTGCCGGCTGAAACATACTGTAAAGCTGAAAGTGCTTCCCTTTCCCAATTCGCTTTCAACCCAGATTTTGCCACCCATCATTTCCACCAGTCGTTTGCAAATACTCAATCCAAGTCCTGTGCCCTCATATTCTCGCGTGCTGGATGTATCAACCTGGCTGAAAGGTTTAAAAAGCCTGGACAGGTATTTTGGCGCTATTCCTATACCGGTGTCTTTTACGGAAAATGTCAGAGTTGTCTGGTCTGACGATTTTTCGGACTCTCTTACTCTCACAAGAATGATCCCTCCAGTTTCCGTGAATTTAACAGCATTGCTTACCAGATTTTTGAGGATTTGTTGAAGGCGGAGGGAGTCGCCGATCAGGGCATTTGGCGCTTCAAGATCAATATCAACAAGGAGTTCGATCCTCTTGCCGGCGGCCTCAGTCATAAACACGTCCGTTATTCTATCTATTACCTTATCTAACAAAAAAGGGCGTGTTTCTATGTCGAGCTTATCAGCTTCGATTTTTGAAAAATCCAGGACGTCATTGATGATTCCAAGCAGGGAATAAGCGGAAGATTGTATTATTTCCAGATAGCGCTCTGCCCTCGGAGACATTTTTTCGGATAGCGCCAGCTCTGCGGCAGCAATCACCCCGTTCATGGGTGTCCGGATTTCATGGCTCATATTAGCCAAAAACTCACTCTTGGCCCTGGTGGCAGCTTCGGCAGCCTCCTTGGCCTCTTTCAACTCTTTTTCAACCAGTTTACTTTCGCTGATATCTCTCGCTGCTGCAAAGACCCCTCTGTCCTGTCCTTTCTCATCCATATATACTATGGCATTATAAGAGACGACCGTTAACTCGCCTGTCTTCGATTTCATCACAAGCTCGTAGTCTGTTACTTTCCTTTCCTCAAAAGACATTTTCACTCCCAGGTACGCTCTTTTCGGATCCGTGAAGTAGTCGCGGAACTGGCTGCCGATCAATTCTTCACGGGCGCATCCGGTAAGTTTGGACGTCTGTTCATTCACATCGGTAATAATACCGTTTTCGTCGAAGGTGACCAATGCATCGGGACTGCTCTCGATAAGTCCACGGGTATATGCCTTTACATTCTCTAACTTGATATGAGATGCTTTAATGTTTCGATTTAGAATCAGGATTGCAATGCTGAAACCAGTTATCACAAAAAACGAAACAATAGTAACTAAAATCCAGGGCCAGTAGATTCTGATAACATCGACAATTGTTATCTTGCCGAGATCCTTGTATGGACCGACCTTTAGATACCTTAAACACTCATGTACCAGTTGATAGTTCATGGGTATTGTCCATCCGCCGCATTTTGCTGCTATGGCCGCAGGTGAGTTCGCGGGCATTTCCATCAGGGCTATTGCAACTCTTTCCGCCAGTTCATCCGGAGTGTCCTTGAGTTTCGCCATGGGCCATTCCGGATATCCTCGAGTTGAGTGAGGAAATGGCGGGCAACCCACACCCTTCTCGCCGTGTTCATGAGGCACATAAAAGTCTTCAAGATCGATCTTTCCTTCGGCATGCATTTTTATGAATGTATCTGCCCTTACTGTTCCGGCATCTACCTTGCCGTCTCTAACAGCATAGACGACAGCGTCCTGTGTGCCGATAAACTCAAGATCTTTGAAATCTCTGTACGGATCAATCCCCAGTTCTTTCAATTCCCGCCACACCATCCTCCAGCCCCCCAAAGAGCCTTCCGCTGTGGCCATGAAAGTTTTGCCTTTGAGATCCTTGATCTGTTGTATATCACTACGATCCGCCCTCCAGAAAATTACCCCCCAATATCTGGTATAAAAGTTATCAAGACACTGGTTCTTTAATGTAGCTATACGGTTTGCTTCATACCAGTGTTCCAGTTCCACATAGAAGGATGGGTTAGCCAGAATAAAATCGACCTCTCCCCTTTCAACAGAAGGGTAAATTTGCTTATGATCCAGCGGTATGATCACAAAAGTCCTGTCCGGAATCCTGGCTGATAGATATTGGGCGGTGGGTGACCACCTTTCCAGGCACTGCTTTGCTCCTCTTATGGCCAGGACGCCGATTTTTACCTGATTTTCTTGTCCCAGGGAGGTACCTGTAATTAATCCTGTAATTAATAAGGTAAACAGGAAAATCATAATCCGGCATTTAATAATAAGTCTGCTGATCATTTGGCATCCTTTACACTCTCCATTTCTTCCATAATCCCTTTGAGCGTTTTCAGAGCCCTGTCATATTCATAGTCATTTACCTGGTCTTCAAGATTCCGGAAGACTGACATGTCGAGATATTTCCTGACGGCTTCCATATGTTTTTCAATCTCTTCGGGCTCAGCAAGATCCAGGGCATCGGCAAGCTGTTTCAATACTGGTATGACTTGCGCCGGATCTACACCAGTACCCGCGTTACGCTCTTTGCCGGGTAGAGGCTCAGCTTTTGAGGTATCAGTAAGCATTTGCAGCGATTCCAAAACCTGGTTCAGAGCGGTTTCAACTCTGTCTATCAAAGCAGATGTCGGTGCTCCCTCTCTGCCGGCAGTTTCAAGTTCCCGTGCCGCTTTACACAGCTCATCTGCCCCGATACTACCGGCGCTGCCTTTTAGACTGTGAGCGAGTTGCACAAGTGATTCCCAGTCTTTTCTGTCAAAAGCGTCTCTTATTTTGTTTGCACTCTCTTTATTGTTTTTTAGAAATCCTATGAGTATGTGTTTGAAAACAGCTTTGTCTATATTCAGGGCGCTTAAGGCATCATGAATGTTGATTCCCGAAAGTCTTTCCGGGAGATCTTCGGTTTCTGCAACCGTAATGTCTCTATCTTTCGGGGCTTCCGGCTCTTTGTAATATGGCACTTTTTTCTCATGTTCCATTGATTTCCATATAGTATGAAATAGTCTGTCCTGACTGATGGGTTTGGAGACGTAGCCGTCCATTCCTGCTTCCAGGCACTTTTCCTCATCACCTTTCATGGCATGAGCGGTCATGGCGATGATGGGAAGTGATTTAAACTTAGAGTCTTTCCGAATTATTTTTGTTGCCTCATATCCATCCATTTCAGGCATCTGGATGTCCATGAGCACAGCATCGAAACGACTTCTCTGTAAAGCCTCGACCGCCTTTTTTCCATTATTGGCAATTTCGACAACAATCCCTGCTCCTTTAAGTATCGCCAATGCGATTTCCTGATTGGTGGGGTTGTCTTCTGCTACAAGAATTCGGATTCCTCTGAGGAAGTTCTTGTAAATACTTGCCCTGGTGGTGATATGTTTTTCTTTTTCCTCTATTTTCAGCGCTTTTTTCCCAAAGGTATCCATAATAGCATTAAAAAGCGTTGACTGGTGTATGGGTTTGGTAAGGAACGCATTGATGCCTGCCTTTTCAGCGTCCAGCATTTCGTTTTCTTTCCCAAAAGCGGTCATAAGTATTATCGGGATAGTCAGTTTCAAGTCTTTCCGGATTTTTTTTGAAGTTTCAATTCCACTCAGCCCGGGCATCAGCCAGTCAATTACAACCAGTTCAAAAGGTTCTTTCCGTGTTTCATTTTCTTTCAGAGCTTCTATTGATTCTTCGCCGGATAAGACCAACTTTACTCGCAAACCAAAAGACTCCAGCATTTTTTGCATGATAAGCCTGCTGTCAGCACAATCGTCAACGACCAGCACGTTTAAGTGTTGAATATCAGGAGGAGGCACGAGCTTTTGCTTCTGATCCGCAGATTGCCGGCTGAAACATACTGTAAAGCTGAAAGTGCTTCCCTTTCCCAATTCGCTTTCAACCCAGATTTTGCCACCCATCATTTCCACCAGTCGTTTGCAAATACTCAATCCAAGTCCTGTGCCCTCATATTCTCGCGTGCTGGATGTATCAACCTGGCTGAAAGGTTTAAAAAGCCTGGACAGGTATTTTGGCGCTATTCCTATACCGGTGTCTTTTACGGAAAATGTCAGAGTTGTCTGGTCTGACGATTTTTCGGACTCTCTTACTCTCACAAGAATGATCCCTCCAGTTTCCGTGAATTTAACAGCATTGCTTACCAGATTTTTGAGGATTTGTTGAAGGCGGAGGGAGTCGCCGATCAGGGCATT
>JAYEFW010000110.1:2367-4137 GCA_034658795.1 Thermodesulfobacteriota bacterium | reverse complement strand
GTGCTTGAGTATGATTTTACCGAAGCATACGTGAAGTGGTTCGAAGGTGGAAAAATTAATGTATCCTATAATTGCCTTGATCGACATCTCTATTCATGGAGAAAAAACAAGGCTGCCTTGATTTGGATAGGTGAGAATTCGAATGAAAGTAAAATTTATACTTATCAGATGCTTCATACAGAGGTTTCCAGATTTGCAAATGTATTAAGAAAACATGGAATCAAAAAGGGAGACAGAGTTACCATGTATCTGCCAATGATTCCGGAACTTGCAATTGCAATGCTCGCCTGTGCGCGCATAGGAGCTATTCACAGTGTTGTCTTCGGAGGTTTTAGTGCGGAATCTTTGATGAACAGAATCAAAGATTGCGGTGCCTCAATGCTAATCACAGCAGAGTGCGGATTCCGCGGCGAAAAAATCATACCTCTAAAACAAAATGCCGACAAAGCCCTTGAAAATTGTCCCGAGGTTAAAAAGTGTATTATAGTACGCCGAACCAATACAAAAATAACCTTAAAAAAGAAACGAGATTCATGGTGGCACGATGAAATAAACGCTCCGGATATAAAAAACTCCTGTAAACCGGCTGTTATGGACGCTATTGATCCGCTTTTTATTCTTTATACCAGCGGCTCTACAGGCAAACCAAAGGGAGTACTGCACTCGACAGGAGGATATCTTCTCTACGTAAATCAGACTTTTAAATGGGTATTTGACGTAAGAGATGAAGACACCTTCTGGTGCACGGCAGATATTGGATGGATTACCGGACACAGCTATATTGTTTACGGCCCTCTTTCAGCCGGCGCCACATCAATAATGTTCGAGGGGGTTCCCACCTATCCCGATCCCGGCAAGTTCTGGGAGATTATAGAAAAATTTAAGGTATCCATTTTTTACACAGCCCCGACAGTTATCCGTACTTTGACCAAATATGGTGAAAAATGGCCCAAGCGTTATGATCTCAGCAGTTTAAGACTGCTTGGAAGCGTTGGAGAGGTCATTAATCCCGAAGCCTGGCACTGGTATCATAAAAACATAGGACAAGGCAAATGCCCTATAGTTGATACATGGTGGCAGACTGAGACCGGTGGAGTTGTATTAGCTCCCATACCCGGGGCAATACCCAACAAACCTGCATCGGCCGGGGTTCCTTTTCCCGGTGCAGCCCCGCTTATCATTAACGAAAACGGCAAAAAAGCGCGCCTTAACGAGACTGGCTATCTGGTCATGACTAAACCCTGGCCCGGCATGATGCAGGGCGTCTATGGTGAACCAGAGCGATTCAAAAGCACATATTTCAGCCAATTCCCTGGCATGTACTTCTCCGGCGATGGAGCAAAAAAAGACAAGGACGGCTATTACTGGTTAATGGGACGCGTGGATGATGTCATTAATGTCTCAGGCCATCGTCTGGGTACAGCAGAAATTGAAAGTGCCATTGATGCAAATCACAGCGTGGCGGAGGCAGCTATTGTCGGCTATCCCCATGAGGTAAAAGGAGAAGGGATATATGCCTTTGTTTCTTTAAAAAGCGGGGTGAAGAGATCAGAAGAATTGAAAAAGAAATTGATTGCCCATGTAAGAAAAGATATTGGCCCAATAGCAACGCCTGAGAAAATTCAGTTCACGGATACGCTGCCAAAGACCAGGAGTGGCAAGATCATGCGGCGGATACTGCGTAAAATAGCGGCAGGTGATATAGCCGATTTGGGAGACCTCTCCACTCTTGCAGACCAGTCATGTGTTGATGTCATAATAAAAGAAAGG
>JAYEFW010000110.1:0-2267 GCA_034658795.1 Thermodesulfobacteriota bacterium | reverse complement strand
TACTTTAAGCACTTTGATACAGTCGAAATTAATAACACCTTTTATCGCCTGCCGGAAAAAAATACTGTTAAAGCCTGGCGCCGGCATACACCGGACGGTTTTCTTTTTGCGGTAAAGGGAAGCCGCTTTATTACTCATATGAAAAAGCTCAGCGATCCAGCCGAGTCTGTCAAATATTTCTTTGACGCTGTAAAACCTCTTGGGCGGAAACTTGGCCCTATTGTTTTCCAATTGCCTCCCGTATGGAAGTGCAACATAAAACGTCTTGAAGTGTTTTTAAACCAACTCCCGAAAGAGCTAAAATATTCCTTTGAGTTCCGGGATAAATCGTGGCTCTGTTCTGAAGTTTACAAGCTTCTTGCAAAACACAATGCCGCTTTGTGTATTTATGATCTCAAAGGCTTTGAATCACCGCGTGAGATCACGGCTGATTTCACCTATATTCGTCTTCACGGTCCATCCAAAAACGCATATCAGGGGTGTTATGATAAGAACTCTCTTCATAAATGGGCGGGTCGTATAAAAACATGGAAAGGCCGATTGGCTGCTGTCTATATTTATTTTGATAACGATCAGATGGGATATGCTGCTCATAATGCAATGCGTTTAAAAGAAATGGTTCAAGGAAAAGCTTAAAGAATCGAATATTATCTGATGGATAAAAGTATAACTTATAAACGTTCAAATATTCAGTTGATAGGTCTGTTTACAGCTCCTTTTTTTGCCCTGTCCATATATTTTCTTCTTCCTGAAACCTATCAGAACAGCCAGGGACAAATTGTGCAATTTTCTCATGCCGGGAAAGTAACTGCCGCCACCGGAGTCTGGATGGCCATATGGTGGATGACCGAGGCAATTCCTGTTTACGCCACCGCTCTTCTTCCCATAGCATTGCTGCCGGCAACAGGCGCAGCCTCTGTTAAACAAGCGTGCGCTCCTTACGGACATGAGTTGATCTTCTTATTTATGGGCGGTTTCATTCTTGCTCTATCAATGCAGCGATGGGAGCTTCATAAACGCATTGCTTTTTTTGTATTGAGGTTGGCCGGCACCAGACCAAACAACATAGTTGCCGGATTCATGGGCATAACAGCCGTTCTCAGCATGTGGGTCTCAAACACAGCCAGTGCAGTTATGATGCTTCCAATAGGCTTGAGTGTAATAGATCTTGTCTTATCAAAAGATAACAAGTCATCAGTAGAAATAAACCACACATCTGAAAAAGATAACAAACAGAACTTCTCAATATGCCTGATGCTGGGAATTGCTTATTCAGCTTCTATCGGCGGCATCGGCACCCTTATCGGCACACCTCCGAACCTTTTTATGGCTTCATATATTAAAAATAATCTGGGTATTGAGATCAGCTTTGTAAAATGGATGGGCGTTGGACTGCCGCTGGTATTCGTATTTGTGCCAATAGTATGGCTGCTTATGACGCGTGTATTGTATCCAGTTCAAAATATAGCCATTAAAGGCGGCGTTGCGTTTGCAAAAAGCGCATATCAAAAGCTTGGGCATATGACTCGTGGAGAATGGCTTACCTTTATTGTTTTTATTATGGCTGCGTCATTATGGATATTCCGTCCGCTTTTGGCAAAAATAGAATGGAATGGATTAAGGATATTTTCAGGTATGACTGATACCGGTATAGCAATTGTCGCAGCGCTTGCATTATTTGTTATCCCTGTTGATCTCAAAAAACAGGTTTTTGTAATGAACTGGGAAACAGCCGTCAAACTGCCCTGGGGCCTGTTAATACTATTTGGTGGAGGTCTGAGTTTAGCAGCATCAATAAAGGCAAACGGAGTTGGCGAACTTATCGGAAATCAAGTTCACGGGTTTTCCGGCATGAATTCAATATTTATTGTGATGTCGGTTAGCGCCATAATTGTTTTTCTTACAGAACTCTCAAGCAACACCGCAACCACTGCTACATTGATACCGGTACTGGCTGCTATTGCCTCTGGAATGGGCTTTCATCCACTTCATTTAATTGTACCTGCCGCAATTTCTGCAAGCTGTGCCTTCATGCTTCCGGTAGCAACCCCGCCCAATGCCATTATATTTGGTACAGGCTACGTTACTATCCCTCAAATGTGCAGAGCAGGATTGTGGCTGAATATTATCGGCATACTATTGATAACCGGCTTGACATATGCCATTGCAATACCGGTACTGCTCTGACTTACCGTTCAGGCGCTAATTATGACCGGTTGAGCGAAGTTTTTTGCTTGCCGATAAATGCGTTGAAAATTTAGCCGCTT
>JAYEFW010000109.1:11639-16125 GCA_034658795.1 Thermodesulfobacteriota bacterium | reverse complement strand
AAAGTAGAGTCAGAAAAGCGGTCTTTAAAGTCAATTCATTGGCCCATCTGTAATCCCTGTTATGAAAAACCTTGAAATATCTTTCCTCCATAAATCTGCACAAAGGTGCCATATCCCCTTTCTGATAGACCAGCTTTGCAGCATCTTTGCCATCATCCCTGTCATCAGGTTCAGGCAAAAGCATCTTCTGAACACGCTCCACGTAAAGACCCTGCATAACCAGATTGGGAACCTTTAAAATAACTTCCATATCTTCAGTATCACCGACAATCGTCAGTACCCCGAAATAATAGAGAAAAGATACCAGGAATGTATTGTCGCGGGATTTGTCGGTGAGCATATCCTTAATGCCGAAACGTTTGCTGATTCTTGATGCAACAACCTGCTGATCCTTTTCCATGAGGTTCATAAGAAGATCTCTTCCCCTGGGTACCTGGGCAATATACTCAAGCTTTGCATCATCCACGGAAAGGTTGGTATCCAGCATCTCCCTCGGATATCCGCATGATTTTTCAAACTGTTCCAGAAAATATATTACCAGGGTCGGGTTATAAACAGACTTATCTGCTGTATGGGAGAAAGTATACCCGTTGTAATAAGTCTGCATTAAATCAAGAGCCTCTTGAATTTTCTCCTTTTCAAAACCGCATTCATCGACAATCCTTGTAATCACATCTTCAAGTTCAGCGTGCCTGAACCCGCACAGGTCATAAAACTCAGGTTCAAAATATATGTTTTTTGCAATATTATACCCGCTTGTGATATCGCTCATCACCACGGGTGAAACACCTGTGATAAACACACGATCTAACATGGACCCTGAAGTGGAGGCTTTTATTGCCTTGAAAAAAGTTCTCAAAGGGCCTTCTTCATGCACAAGAGCCTCATATCTGCCTTCAGAGCGCTGCACACCCATCATCATTGTATTGGCAAAATTATCATATTCATCTATCAGAAGATAAACAGGGTGTGGAGTCATACGGACTGCATTTACCAGGGAATTAACAGAACTTAATGCATTAGTGGGGTTTATCTCTATAGTTGGAAATTCAAAATCACGGTAATAAAGAACAAAACCCTTAATGCAATCATTTATGTGATCATAAAGAGCCTGTTTTACATCTTCAGCGCTTCCGGTGGGATCAATACATGAAAAATCGAATTTCAGAATAAAATATGAATTACGCAACCTGGTGGGATTCTTCCCGACCTTCAACCCACCGAAAATCGCCTCGAATTCATCTTTTTTTGCCACATCATAGTAATTCTCCAGCATGGAAAGAACAAGGCTCTTGCCAAAACGCCTGGGACGAATAAAGAGTTGAGACTTTGTATTTTCAAGCAGAGATATTTTATCTGTTCTGTCACAGTAAAAATAATCTTCTATGATAATACTTCTAAAATCAGATATCCCGTATGGAAATTTCATTGTTTGCCCCTCCTTGTTCTCGTCATGAGAATATAAATAATTTTAAATCTTATACCTAATTAACAGAAATTTACAAACATATTTTGTAAGCGTTCACAGCTACCCTTTACAGTGTAACTCGCCAAAAAAAATTCCTATACACTCAAGTTTCTTGATGAAATGCCGATAATAGTATTAAACCTAAATTAAGCGATTTTTTACTCGACCTGCACCAATCTCTTGCGCATCAAGATCTCGGCACATTTCTTCGCAAAAAATCGCTCAACTCAGGTTAAAACAAGGGAGAAGTAATTATGTCTTTATCAGTCGGCGGTCTTATTTCAGGTCTTGATACCAACGATATCATTGACCAGCTTAAGAGCATACAGCAGAAGCCCATTCTAAAACTTCAGCGGCAGGAAGCTGATTATCAGGTGCAATTGTCGGCATACGGCAACCTGCAGAGCGCATTGAGCGGTCTGAAATCCGCCATGGAGAATCTGGATTCCGCAAGCGATCTCACCAGTTTTTCAGCTTCCTCCAGCGACCCCGACCTTTTTACTGTATCTGCCGATGATACCGCAATACCAGGTTCGTACAGTATTACAGTAACCCAGATGGCTGAAGTTCATAAACTGACAAGCGGCGGCTTTTCCGATGGGGAACTCGTGGGCAAGGGAATAATTCAGCTCAAGGTGGGAGACGGCGGTACAACGGATATTGCTGTGTCTGCCACCAACACCATCAACGACGTGGCCCAGTCCATAAATGATGCAAAAGCCGGGGTCAAGGCGACGGTCATTTTTGACGGCACGAACTATTTCCTGACTCTTTCCGGCGAAGATACCGGATCGGCAAACAAAATCAGTCTCACGGTAACCGACGATGATGGTCTTAACAAGGATGATAGTAATCTTTCCCGATTGTTCTATGAAGACTTAGATCCGGACAACCGGATGGTTCAGGCCCAGGCTGCCGCAGACTCAATCATCACTGTTGACGGTGTTGCAGGTATTCACAGAAATTCCAACACGATAGATAATGTTATTGAAGGCGTAACTATTACCCTTGAATCACCCCCAGACACTGACAACCAGGCTGATCTGACTGTAAGCGGCAACACATCAGAGATCGTCTCGAAGATCAACTCTTTTGTCGGCGCATACAACGATGTGCTTGATTTTTTTGATTCAGCCCAGAGTTATAACGCTGAAAGCGAGACCGCAGGCGTCCTGCTGGGCGATGCCATCACAAACAATATACACAGCCGTCTTGATCGCCTGGTTACAGGCACAGGTCCAAGTGTTGAATCATTCAGCCGGTTGTCGGACTTTGGCATTACCCTGAACAGCGAAGGACGACTGGAGGTCGATTCTTCAACCATCAATAGCGCTCTTGATGATGATTTTGACGATGTTGTCGAGTTTTTTACCCAGACCACAGAGGGCTCTGAGGGTTTTGCCGTGCGCATGGTGGACACACTGGATGCGATACTTGATTCCACAGGCGGAACCCTTGATGCAAGGACGGATGGGATCCAAAACAGTATAGAAGATATTCAGGACCAGGTTGAACGTATAGAAATGCGTAATCTGGCATGGGAAACACGCACCAGGGCACAGTTCAATGCATTGGAATTACTCCTTGCCGGATATCAGAACACCGGGAATTATTTGAGCCAGCAGATTCTGGGCATGCAGAATTTGAATAACTACATATCAAACAGGGGATAGGGATTGGTTGATTGGTTGATTGGTTGATTGGTGAATTGGGGGAATTAGTTGATTGGATGATTGGGTGATTGGGTAAATCAACGAATTAACTAATCAACCAATAACAAAAAAAAGGAGATAAAAGTTATGGCGCCAACAGGGTATGCGGCATACAACCAGGCGGTAGTTCACACAACTGATAATAAAGAGAGGATTCTCTTGATGCTCTACGATGGTGCGATGAAGTTTGTGAGGTTTGCGCGTTTGGGCATTGAAAAGAAAAACGCAAAGATCAGGGGGGAAAACATCTCAAAGGTTATGGCAATCCTTACGGAGCTTGATTGTGCGTTGGACAGGGAAATGGGGGAGGAGCTGGTGGAAAATCTGTCTGATCTGTACCACTATATGATGGACCGCCTGGCAATTGCCAATATGAAGAACGATATCGGCGCTCTTGATGAAGTGGAAAAACTCCTTTGCGAGCTAAAGGAAGGCTTTGATGAAGCGGCTAAAAAAGAATCCGCTTTTCAGCCGGCCATTGAGCAGGCGCAAATGCAAGGTGGGGTTTGTATTGCAGTATAATCATAAAACGCTTTATGAGAATCTTCATAATATAACCATGAGGGTTAAAATCGCCCTTGGTGATAATGATATCGAAGCGCTTGGACGATTGGGCAAAGAGCATGAGAAGATAATGAATGATCTTAAACATACAGGCTTAAGCGATAATCCTCTCATGCTCGACCTGATCAAAGAGGTAAAAGACGAGGTTGATGAACTTGTTGCGGAAATAGAAAGAAAGCGGAATGAAACGGGTAGAGAATTACAAAAAATTGGAGATGGGAAAAAGCTGGTCGCTGCGTATCGATGATTGGGTGATTGGATAAATCAGACAAAACAACGAATTAACGAATCAAGGGGGTGGTGACATGTTGGAAGCGATAAATCCTGGAGTGGCTGTTCAAGGTCAAGTCCATAAGATAAAGTCTGATAGTATTGCGCCTGCCAAAGTTTCTAAGATTGCAGATCAGAATGTCCGGCCGGATCGGAAAATTAAAGAGGAGAAAAATGTAGAGGATGGGCAAAAAGGGAAAGAGGATGTCCAGGTTTCTCAAGATTTATTGGATGAGCTGGAACATAACATAAATACAATCCATAATGTCGGGCTTGAATTTTCAATGCATGAAGAATCTGGCCGGAGTATAATAAAAGTTGTTGAAAAAGATACCGGAGATTTGATCAGACAGATTCCGCCTGATGATGTTTTGGATCTGATTATCAGAATGGGCGATGTGTTGGGCATTCTTTTTGATGAAAGGGTTTGATAAATTTTCAGAAGATAGGATATTTGTGAGAATATAGGTTG
>JAYEFW010000109.1:0-11539 GCA_034658795.1 Thermodesulfobacteriota bacterium | reverse complement strand
TCAGACAGATTCCGCCTGATGATGTTTTGGATCTGATTATCAGAATGGGCGATGTGTTGGGCATTCTTTTTGATGAAAGGGTTTGATAAATTTTCAGAAGATAGGATATTTGTGAGAATATAGGTTGTTATGGATGGCCATCTGAACAGCTTCACATCTTTGCGTGTTAATAAGAAGCGGACCAATCAAATTGGCTGTTATCTTATCAGTCGCCCCATCAAAGGTGGAGGTATTCACCACCACATAAAGTTTCAAATTCTCTTCCCCATCCGTCTCCCACGACATTTCCTTAAGCGTCGGTTTCAGATCGACAGAATAATCAGGCTTAAAAAGATAAGGATTAATGATCACAAAGGCTAGGGCTGGGTCATTCACACACTGGTACCAGTAAAAGGGCTGCGTTTCTTTACGCTCCAGAATAATAAAGCGTTTCCTTCCCTGAAAGCCGAGCATGCCGGCCGGCATGGTGATGATCTTTTCTTCTTCAATCTGAATCGTCCCAAACTTTGTGGTTTCTATTTTCAATGCCTTACTCCTTAAACCTAAATTTAGCGATTTTTTACTCGACCTGCACCAATCTCTTGCGCATTAAGGACTTGCGAAAAGTCTCGACATATCCATTGGTATGCCTGCGCTTTTCGCAAACCTTGCTGCATCAAGATCTCGGCACATTTCTTCGCAAAAAATCGCTCAACTTAGGTTAAAACCTTTTTTTCGCCAGAAACGAGCTGCCTTTACAACATCAGTGGAAATTCCTTGAGATGAGTTGAGGTTCTCTTCCCGGATCCTCTCATAGACCTCATGCCTGAGGATAGATACTTGCCTTGGGGCCTCAATGCCCAGCCTTACACTTCCTCTGTTGATCTCAATAACACTGACGATAATATCATCGCTAATGTTAATCCGTTCACCTAATTTTCTTGTCAGTACAAGCACATGCCCTCCTTGGCGGCAATTTTGAATACTCAGGTGGATAGACTGAAGGCTGAAGTATATCAATCATCTCGCAACGCTCGAATTAAGCTATTCAGCCCCACAGTAATTTATTTCATACTTTCAATCCGCTTTTGCCGACTTACAATTTCAGTAATGCGAATACCATATTTCCCTTTATCAACTACTACCTCTCCTTTGGCAATCAACTTTGAGTTAGCCAGTATACGCAAGGTTTCACCTTCAAATTCTTCCAGCTTAATAACCGATCCTTGACCAACTCTAAGCAAATCATCTATCTTCATCTCAGTTCGGCCCAGTTCAATCGTCACCTCTAAAGGAATGTCAAGGATAAACCCAAGCCTACTGTCAATCTCATCCACACCGGCTGAACCCTTGTTATCGACAGCATCATTTATAGTCTTTGTTTGATCGTTAATCTCAGGAGGAGCTTTTTCATCAACAGAATCTTTTATGGTGCCTGGCTTATCTAAAACTTCAGCAACATTGTCATCAGCGGAATCTTGCATGCTCTGAAGTAAATTATCTATGTCTTCCTGAGAGTCAACAGCATCACCGGCATCACTTTCGGTCTGAGAAGAAATGTTTGTGCTTTCATCTATCTTTACGCAAACTTCAAGGAAGATATCATATTCCATACAACGAAAAACAAAGCGTTCGTATCTATCCATATTCAGTATTTCAATCGCAAAATTGTTTCCGGTCGTTATCGAAGGAACAGAGATAACTGTGTTTAAACCTGAGTCACAAAAACCCGCTTTTAAATTACCGGCGATAATATTGGTTGCTTCGCCAACCAGATCTTTAACATCTTCTTCACTTTCAATTTCCTCCAGCTTTATGCCCAGCATTTTTACGGTCATTATGCGGGCAAGGTCATAACTCGTCTGTATATTTAAACTACCTGTCACAGATCCTGCAAAATTGATTAATCCCATAATTTGAAGATCGTCAGAATCTGATTTTGAAACTTTTTCGGAGAGTTCCAGATCTAAATCAAGCATTGTTTTAAAAAATTCTATTGCCGAATCACCGGAGGTTGATATTATGTCCAACCTCTTAAATTTATGGATATCTATGCCCGTGAGTTGTCTTTGTGCTTCAGAGTCGATATTAGCAGCAGCTTTTATGCATACTTCCACGAAGAATTTATGATCCTGGTAATGAAAAGTAAAAAATTCATACCGTTCCATGTTCAATGTTTCAATCACAAAATCGTTTCCGGTCGTTATCGAAGGAATAGAAATCTCACTGGACAATCCAAGGTCACTAAGAGCCGACTTCAAACTGCCGCCAACTATATTACATGCTTCACGAATCACATCTTTGACCTCTTCTTCGCTCTCAATTTCTTCCAACTCAATGCCCATCATGGCTGCTGTCATCAAGCGGGCAAAGACATCACTTATCTGAATAGCCATAGTCCCCATTACATCTCCTGCCAAACTCAATGATCCTGTCATTCGAAAACAATCCAGGCCTGTCTCCGAATCTGTCACATAAAGTTCCACTTTCATAGAAAACATTGTGTCGAACAGGTTAATTACTGATTCTGCAACCGAGGTTTTCATATCAAATGCGGTAATTTTTTCCATACAACTTTCCTTTTAACTATATCTCGAAAGGCCACAACTTGCGATTTTTCGCTGGCCCTGAACATCAATAGCTGTGTTGCTCAGGTTTGAAATAGCTTGCTATTTCGCGCCTTCGCGCCTTGCTCTTGATGCGCATTGCTCACCGAAAAAAATGCAATTTATAACCTTCCGAGGTATAAGTTGAGCTATTTTTTGCGAAGAAATGTGTCAAGATCTTGATGCAGCAAGGTTTGCAAAAAGCGTAGGCATACCAATGGATATGTCGAGACTTTTCGCAAGTTCTTGATGCGCAAGAGATTGGTGCAGATCGAGTAAAAAATCGCTCAATTTAGTTTTAGTAGATTTTAGAAATTCGGTTCGGACAACAGATTATCAAGCTGTGCCCTTTAATGTGTGACACCATTATGCACAGGTAATTTTGAGTGAATCCCTTAGAGTTCAATTTCCATTCCTTCGCGAGCAAAAAAGATATCTGTGTCACCGATATGATCTCGGCTGCAATATTTCTCGGTCAGCTCATCCATCTGGTCATCAGTTCGTAAGGGCTCATGGTGAAACAGGGCCAAACGTTTGGCCCCGGCCTGTTTCGCCGTAGCGATGGCATATTCACATGAAGAATGCCCCCAGCCGATCTTAGAGGACTCGTATTCTTCCTGGGTGTATTGAGCGTCGTAAATTAGGAGGTCGGCCCCGGCAGTAAATTTTTCCACTCGCTGATTTTCTGCCCTGGCCGCCTGGTCGCCTTCGTGGGACATGGCCTCATTATAGGATGGGTCATCAATGTCGGTGCAGAAAACATTCTGAAAGGGTTCCGTATCATAGGCAGTGCAGAAAACCTTGTCACGATATTCGAAACGATAGCCGAGGCAAAGGAGGGGATGGTTGAGATACTTGGTGGTAAGAATAATCCCGTCGCCAAGATCAAATTGGTCTTCCTTTAGATTGATGTATTCTATTTCTGAAGCAAGTTCCGTCCGGCGTACCGGAAAATAACGATAGGTCAACTGCCCACCCACACTATCTTCGAGGGAATTATCTTCATAGCTGACCGGCCCGTAAATCTTAAGTTTCGTCCCCGGAACATAACTTGGCGTGAAAAATGGGAATCCCATAATGTGGTCCCAATGGGTGTGGGTCAGAAAGATTTCTGTTTTTATCGGACCCCCGGGAAGGTCATTGGCCATCATATAGTTGCCCAGCTCTCTGATGCCGGAGCCTGCATCAATAATAATAAGCCTATTCGATTCCACAAATCTTAATTCAATACAGGCTGTGTTTCCGCCATATTTTATGGTATAAGGGCCTGGGCAGGGTATGGAACCCCTTACCCCCCAGAATTTTACTTTCATCAGGCTACCCCTTTTGGGGTGAGTTGCAGAAAAATCCTGGCTTTTTCTATCTCGCTTAAGACAGTTTCACGGAGGTCTAAAAGAGCAGACCAGCTAATTCCAACCTGTTCGAGAAGATGAGTTGCTTGTGGGTCCTCAGGAAAACGATCTCCTGATGAGCCTACCTCAAGAAAATTGGCATAAGTATTTGCCAATGCCACAATTGCGACCATTTGGCGGTTTTCCTCCCTCGACTCAACCGGCTTGTGATGATGGAAAAGTGAATCAGTTATCGTTTCACTCAACACCCATTTTTCAGCAATCATCTCTCCAACCATACAGTGATCAACTTCAAAAATACTATTTTCAGCCTGGTACAGGTGAACATGCTGAAGTTCGGCCCATTCCATGGCATGAACGTATTCCTCCGGGAATAAGTTATTAAGGGGAATCTTACCTAAATCATGCAATAATCCGGCTACAAAATATTCTTCCCTGTCTGTAATAGGAACTCGTTTAATTGCAGCCAAGGACTTGGCCGTCACCCCCACGCAAATGGAATGCATCCAAAAGTTGTCCATAGAAAAGGCCTGGAAAGATTCCTCTCCACCTAAACTTTCCAGAACAGATGTACTCAATGCAAGATTTTTTACAGTATTAAGCCCCAGCATAACAATAGCCCTGGTCAAGGAGGTGGCTCGGTTGACCAGAGAATAGTAGGCCGAATTGATAAGCTTCAACACCCGACCTGTAAGCACTGGGTCGAGTGAAATGACACGGTTCAGGTCATTAGGGGAGGTAGCCGGAGAGTTACAGATTTCCACAACTTTTGAAACCGTGGTAGAAAGGCTTGGCATCCGAAAAATATAGTCCTGTATTCGTTTTAACCGCAGTTCTCTAGTTATGGGGACCTCGATCATGGGATTGGCCATTCCTTACAATCCTTAATAGGTCAAGGAAAGCAGACTCAAAATGAAAATTTCTATACTATCAAATTAATAAAATATAGCGGAATGAGGTTTGTGTGTCAAGCAAGGAAACAAGGATCTGAGATATTTGATATAAGCGAACTGCTCACGGTCAAATCGGGAGAAACTGCTGAAACTTTACCTGGTGCACCGCACTCAAAGACCAGGTCGGTATAACCAAAGATCTTGCTCATGGCAAAGATGTTGAAAAAGTCTATGGCCTTGGTAAAGCCGGACTCTTTGACGAGTTTTTCTGCCGCAAAGGTCCTCGAAATAGCTCGCTATTCCTGCGGTTTTGCTCAATCAGATCAATTAAATATAGGACAAATTTGGGCGCAAATTCTATCAAGTTATTTTTGTCCGAGCCCTAAAGGTGGAAAGAAAGGATCAGAATTTTAACGCAGGGATAGGAAAAATGGCCTACAGTTCCGAAATCAAACAATTTCGGCATTTTGTTTTTGACAAAGTATAGGACAGTAGTTAATAAGAAAGTTTTCGTAACTCCTCAATAAATACTGGACGAGTCCATCAGATTTATGAAACAAACCGACCGCTGGTGAGTTGTTACGAGTTTGTAAATTTCTGATTTTCAGAGGGACATCATGGAATTTTTCTTATGCGTACTCGGGATGGTGATGGTCGTAGAGGGATTGCCGTACTTTGCTTTTCCGGAAAGAATGAAGTTCTGGTTACAAAAAATTGTTGAAATGCCGGACGAAACATTACGAAAATTCGGTCTTATAATCATGTTAATCGGACTGTTTATAGTTTATTTGGGGAAAAGTTAGGAATCGTGTTTTCAATAACTGACTATAACTACGACCTTCCAAAGGAACTTATAGCTCAAAAACCGATTGAAAAGAGGGACCAATCAAAACTCATATTTTTACATCGGAAAACAGGCGGGCTGTCTCATCATAAATTCTATGAGATTTGTGATTTCCTTTCATCATCCGACATACTGGTTGTTAACAACACTGAAGTCGTTCCGGGAAGACTAATTGGAAAAAAAGACACTGGCGGAAACGCGGAAATACTTATTCTTGACTACGCTAAAGGCTATAACAAAAGAAAAAATGGCAATACTTTTGTATATAAGTGCCTGATAAAAACTTCAAAACGCGCAAAACAGGGCACAACTATTTTTTTTGATCAGGAATTGAAAGCTGAAGTAATGAGCTCTCGCAATGGGCTTTATTCGGTAAAATTTACCTGCAAAGGCGATTTTGAAGAATTTCTTTACCGGATTGGCAAGATTCCCCTTCCCCCTTACATAAGACGAGATAAAGATAATATCGCCTGCAATGACAAAAAATCCTATCAAACAGTTTACGCCTCTCAAAAAGGCGCTATTGCAGCACCTACAGCAGGATTGCATTTTACGGAAGAACTCATTGAAAAACTGAAATTAAAAAATATCAAGATAGTTGAAATTACCCTGCACGTGGGATATGGTACTTTTTCGCCTGTAAGAGTTTCAGATATAAGGGATCACAGGATCCATTCTGAATGGTGTACAATCCCTGAAAAAAGTGCAGCAATTATAAATAACGCAAAAGCAAACAAAAGCCGGATCATAGCAGTTGGAACGACTTGCGTTCGCTCATTGGAATATCTATCTGATACTAATGGGGATATTATAAGCAACAGCGCAAACTGTGATCTGTTTATATATCCCGGGTACAGGTTTAAAGTTATAGATGCAATGATTACAAATTTTCATTTGCCGAAGTCAACACTTCTGATGCTTGTATCAGCTTTTGCGGGCCGCAAAAATATTCTTAATGCTTACAGGGAAGCGATTAAAGAAAGGTACAGGTTCTTCAGCTATGGTGACGCCATGTTTATTGGATAGTATAGATTCCCAGATAATTAATTTCACTGCGTTATCAGTCGTCGACGTATAACTAATACGCCTTCCTCCTTCTAGCCTTGTGAAATTAATTATCTGGGAATCTATAATTTATAGGTGCTATTTGAGTGAATTATGACCAATTTCAATGTAGTTGCAAAATGCAAAAAAACAAAGGCAAGGGCAGGATTGCTTCATACTCGTCATGGTATTGTTGAAACCCCTGTTTTTATGCCGGTTGGGACCCTTGCGACAGTAAAGTCATTGTCCCCTGAAGAACTTCTAAAAGCCGGAGCTCAAATAATCCTTGGCAACACATACCATCTGTATTTAAGGCCGGGATGTGAAGTGATAAACCTGTTTTCCGGCCTTCACGGATTTACAAACTGGCACAGACCGATTCTGACCGACAGTGGCGGATTCCAGGTTTTTTCGCTTGCAAAGCTTACAAAAATAAATGAGGAGGGCGTTACTTTTCAGTCACACATCGATGGATCAAAGCATTTACTGACCCCTGAAAAGGCTGTTGAAATTCAGATCTGCCTCAACTCAGATATAATGATGTGCCTGGATAATTGTATTGCCTATCCATCAAACAAAAATGAAGCAAAAGTCTCAGTAGAACTAACTTCAGCATGGGCAAAAAAATGTAAAAAAGCTTGGAATGAAAACAAAGGCGCTCAAAATTTACTGTTTGGAATAATTCAAGGAGGCATGTTCAAAGATCTTCGCAAAATCTCTGCTGAAGAGATGGTGGAAATTGGTTTCAACGGCTATGCAGTCGGCGGGTTGAGTGTCGGGGAACCTAAAGATATAATGTTTGATATTGCAGAGTTTACACTCCCTGTTCTGCCGGATACAAAGCCAAAATATGTAATGGGAACAGGAACGCCTGAAGATCTCGTAGAGCTTGTTTCTCTTGGCGCAGATATGTTTGACTGTGTTATCCCAACAAGAAATGCCAGAAACGGCCAGATGTTCACAAAATCCGGCACAATAAATATCAGCAATTCACGTTTCAGGTTTGACACAGATCCTGTGGAAGAAGGATGCACATGTTATACGTGCCGTAATTACTCAAGAGCCTATTTACGCCACCTGTACATGGCAAAAGAGCTGCTTTCCTATCGTTTGAATACAATTCATAATATTCATTATTATACAAGCCTCATGAAAAAAATACGGGAAGCAATATTAAAGGATGAGTTTGAAACTTTCAAAAAAAATTTCTAAAGGTTCACCACAGAATAACACGGATTTTCACTGAAAATTGTAAACAATGAGAAAATAAGAAAATGAGAAAATTATTTTGATAATTCAGTGTAATTCCTTGAAAATCCGTGGTAAGTTACTATAAAAATAATAATTAAGGGGGAATAATATAATGATAAAAGAAAAAGTCTTGGAAATTATGGAAAAAATAAGGCCTTCGCTGCAGTCACATGGAGGAGATGCGGAACTTGTTGATGTGGTTGACGGCGTAGTTAAATTGCGTTTGAAAGGCGCCTGTTCAGGATGCCCGATGTCGCAAATGACAATTAAAGACGGAATCGAAAAAATTATGAAAAAGGCACTCCCGGAAATCAAGTCTGTTGAATCCGTGGACTGACGGTTATTATGACGATAGCAAAAAAGATTGAGGCAACGCTGTCCGAATCTTCATATATACGCAAAATGTTTGAAGAAGGAGCGCGCCTCAGGGCAGAGCATGGTGCAGCCAATGTATATGACTTCAGCCTTGGCAACCCAAACCTTAAGCCTCCGAAAAATTTCAGAGACAGCCTGATAGATACCGCCAAGTCCTCTGTGGAGGGGAATCACGCTTATATGCCCAACGTTGGTTTTCCTTATGTTCGCAAATCGGTGGCCGCCCATGTTTCAGTGGAACAGCAGGCAGAGGTCTCTGAAAAAGAAATAATAATGACCTGCGCAGCAGCAGGGGCTCTTAATGTTATTCTTAAAACAATATTAGATCCCGGCGATGAGGTTATTACTCCATCCCCTTATTTTGTTGAATACAAGTTTTATGCTGATAACCATGGCGGAATATTAAAGACAGTGCCGACAAAGCCTGATTTCAGTCTGGATATAAATGCAATTTCATCTGCCATCAATAATAAAACAAAGGCAGTACTTATAAATTCTCCGAACAATCCTACAGGGCAAATATACAGCAAAGAAAGTCTAATTGAACTTGGGACTGTATTAAATAACAACAGGGAAAAAACAGGCAGAACTATTTATCTTATTTCCGATGAGCCATACCGTAAAATCGTCTATGATGGAATCACAGTTCCAAGTATATTTAACTGCTACAGAGAAAGCATAATTGCCACTTCTTATTCCAAGGATATTTCCATACCCGGCGAGCGTATAGGATATATTGCAGTTAATCCGGAAGCAGTTTTTAAAGAAAATCTTATCAGCGGAATGGCTCTGGCCAATAGAATTCTTGGGTTTGTTAATGCTCCTGCTCTTATGCAGCGGATAATAGCTTCAATACAGGGAGCAAGCGTTGATATATCTGAATATCAAAGAAAAAGAGACATTCTATGTAATAACCTTGCGGAATGCGGTTATGAATTTGTCAGGCCATCCGGAGCCTTTTATCTTTTCCCTAAATCTCCTGTGCCTGATGACGTAAAATTTGTGAAAGCTCTGCAGGATGAATTGATTCTTGTGGTGCCGGGCAGTGGTTTTGGCTGCCCGGGTCATTTTAGGATAGCTTTTTGTGTGGATGATGATACTATTATAAATTCGATTCCAGGGTTCAAGAGGGCAATTGAAAAATTTAGATAGTTGGTAATAGTTGCAGTATTTATGTTTTACCAAAAATAAATAGACTGAAAATCTCAAGGGAATGTAATAATGGGCATAGTAGAAGATAAGATAAAAGATCTAAAGGACAGGGAAGCAAAGGTCATGGGAATGGGCGGCGAAAAAATGGTTGCAAAACAGCACGAAAAAGGAAAGCTGACCGCCCGTGAACGATTAAACCTTTTATTTGATACAGGAACATTTCGGGAAATCGACATGTTCGTAAAACACCGGTGCGTGAATTTCGGCATGGAAAAGACCGAAATTCCATCAGACGGAGTTATAACCGGCCACGGCCTTGTTGAAGGCAGGCCAGTATTCGCATTTTCCCAGGATTTTACCTCCAGAGCCGGCACCCTCGGCGAAATGCACGCAAAAAAAATCTGCAAAGTTATGGATCTTGCATTAAAGGCCGGAGTACCTTTTGTCGGCATAAATGATTCCGGTGGAGCAAGGATACAGGAAGGAATTGATGCGCTTTCCGGTTTTGGAGAGATCTTTTTCCGCAACTCTGCATGCTCCGGAGTTATTCCACAAATCTCGGCAATAATGGGACCGACCGCAGGTGGAGCAGTCTATTCACCAGCCATGACAGACTGGATATTCATGGTTAAAAAAAGCAGCTACATGTTTATTACTGGCCCGGAAGTTATCAAGGCTGTAACAGGAGAAAAAATTTCCTTTGAAGACCTCGGAGGAGCCATGACGCACAATGAAAAAAGCGGTGTGGCCCACTTTGCCTGCGAAAACGATGAAGATGCTGTAAACCGGATAAAAAGGCTCCTGTCATATCTGCCTTCAAACAATATGGAAGATCCGCCCGACATTGATCCGGAAGATGATCCAAAGCGCGTAGAGCCGGCACTGGATACAATCATTCCGGATAACCCAAGCCAGTCTTATGATATGAAGGATGTGATACGTTCAATTGTTGACAAGGGAGAATTTTTTGAGCCTCATGAGTTCTTTGCCTCCAATATAATCGTATGTTTTGCAAGGCTTAATGGGAAAAGCATAGGCATCATCGCAAATCAGCCCATGGTTCTTGCAGGATGCCTGGAAATTAATGCATCTGACAAAGCCACACGTTTTATACGCTTCTGCGATTCTTTTAATATTCCCATTCTTACAATAGCTGATGTGCCGGGTTATATGCCTGGGAGCCGGCAGGAATGGGGAGGAATTATTCGTCACGGTGCAAAGCTCCTCTGGTGCTATTCAGAGGCAACCGTGCCGAAAATACTTCTAATCACCAGAAAAGACTACGGTGGCGCCTATATTGCGATGTCATCTAAACATCTGGGGGCAGACATGGCTTTTGCCTGGCCAAGTGCACAAATTGCGGTAATGGGAGCAGAAGGTGCCGCCAATATAATACATAGAAAAGAAATTAAAGGGAGTGATGATCCTGTTGCAAAGCGAAAAGAAAAAGTAGAAGAATACGAAGAACTTTTTTCAAATCCTTATTGTGCAGCAAGCAGGGGCTATATTGACGCTGTTATTGTCCCGAGCGAAACAAGGCCTCGCCTGATCGAGGCTCTGGAAATTATGTGCAGCAAAAAGGAGTTCAGACCCCCTAAAAAACATGGGAACATTCCTGTGTAACGGTTCGCAGTTTACGGTTTACAGTTTACAGTAGGTTGGGTTGAGCGTAATCAGTTATGTTGGGTTTCGCAAGCTCAACCCAACCTACGAATATCAAGCAATTCCCAAAATATGGTTTTAGTTAGCGAAACCCAACAAATTATGTGGCAGGGTTTTCGTTTAGGCACTATGTAGGAGGTTAAATGTGGATGAAAATAAGAAGAAGTTAGTAGCCGCAACATCGGCAGTATTAAAATATATACAACAAGAGGAAGAAATTATATATTCTCAGCCATGTCCGGCAGCCGCGCAGGCTCCTTCAGTTAAACTCAGGCTGTGGGGTCTGAGTGGCAGACAGGCACAAATGCAGATGCGCAACCTTATGCAGATGAAAGCCTTTCATGGATCAAAATTCATGTAACCGTTCACGGTTTACAGTTA
>JAYEFW010000108.1:0-4172 GCA_034658795.1 Thermodesulfobacteriota bacterium | reverse complement strand
TCAGGGCCAAGATCTATTATGTGGTCGGCTGACTTGATAACATCCATGTTGTGTTCGATTACAATAACTGTATTGCCTGCATCCACAAGTCTGTTAAGCACATTAAGAAGTTTCTGTATATCGTCGATATGAAGGCCGGTTGTAGGCTCGTCAAGTATATATATTGTTCTTCCAGTACCTTTTTTGCTGAGTTCGCGTGACAGCTTGATGCGTTGGGCTTCTCCTCCAGATAGAGTTGTAGCGGGCTGGCCGAGATGGATGTAACCTATGCCCACGTCAACCAGTGTTTGCAGTTTTGATCGTATATTGGTTATATTCTCAAAAAATTTAACAGACTGATTTACAGTCATATCGAGAACATCCGCTATATTTTTGCCCTTGTACTTAACTTCGAGAGTTTCGCGGTTGTATCTTTTCCCGCGACACACATCGCATGCAACATAAACATCCGGCAGAAAATGCATTTCTATCTTTATTATGCCATCGCCATTACATGCCTCACATCTTCCGCCCTTAACATTGAAGCTGAAACGGCCCGGTTTGTACCCACGCATTCTTGCTTCGACTGTTCTTGAAAAAAGTTCTCTTATAAAAGTAAATACACCTGTATAAGTCCCGGGATTGGAACGGGGCGTTCTCCCAATTGGAGACTGATCAATATTAACCACTTTATCGATTTGTTTGAGTCCAACTATATCTTTGAGCTTCCCTGACGGTATCCTGCTGCGATATATCCGCTGGGCAAGGGAGCGGTAAAGCGTCTCAAGAACAAGCGTAGATTTTCCGGAGCCGGATACACCTGTTATGCAGATAAAACAGCCAAGGGGAAATCTTACATCAATATTCTTAAGATTGTTTTCAGAGGCTCCTTTGATTACTATCTCTTTTCCCTGAACTTTGCGTCTTTTTGCCGGCACCTCAATTTTTTTACGCCGGGAAAGATACTGGCCGGTCAATGAATTTTTATCCTTTAGAAGTTCTTTGGGTGTGCCTGAAAATACTACCTGCCCGCCGTTAATACCGGCCCCTGGCCCCATGTCTATTACATAATCAGAAGATAGTATTGTTTCTTCATCGTGCTCTACAACGAGAATAGTATTTCCATAATTGCGCATTTGCAGAAGTGTTTCAATAAGACGTTGATTATCCCTTTGATGAAGGCCAATGCTGGGCTCATCCAGAACATACAAAACTCCCGTTAATCTCGATCCGATCTGCGTTGCAAGACGTATTCTCTGGCTTTCTCCGCCTGAAAGAGTGTAGGCCGATCTGGCAAGAGTAAGATATGACAGGCCCACGTTGTCAAGAAAGCTAAGCCTTTCAATAAGTTCTTTTAGAATTCTTTTGGCAATGATCTTTTTTTTGCCGTAAAGTTCAAGATTTTTTAAAAAATTATATGCTTTTGTCACAGTAAAAGCTGTTATCTCAGATATGGTAAGCCCGCCTACTTTTACGGATCTGCTTCCTTTATTTAGTTTTGTCCCCTGGCATTCCGGGCAGGGACGGAAACTCATATAGTGCTTGATTTCTTCTCTTGCCTGAAAAGAATCTGTCTCGAGGTAACGCCTTTCTAATTTTGGTATTATGCCTTCAAATGGTTTTTTGTAGTTAAAACGGCGATTGTTCCGTTCAAAATAAAATGATATTTGTTCATCTCCTGATCCGTAAAGAAGAACTTTTTTAAAATTATCCGGCAGATCCTTATAAGGTGTATAGATATCAATGCCATAATGCATGGTCAAAGCATCTAAAAATTCAAAAAAATGAACTGAATTTCTGTTAGCCCACAAGATAACAGCGCCTTCTCTTAAAGATAGTTCGGGATTCGGAATTATCTGATCAGGGTCAAATATATTTGTTGAGCCAAGGCCATCACATTTCGGGCATGCGCCTTGCGGAGAATTAAAGGAAAAACTGGCAGGTGTAAATTCAGGATAGCTTATACCGCAAGTTATGCATGCTGATTTCTCGTTGAAGATAACAGGTTTTTTACCTGAAACATCAACCATAGCTATGCCGTCTGACTGAGATACGGCCAGCTCTAAAGAATCCGCAAGCCTGTTTTTAATAGTTTCTTTAACAACCAGGCGATCTACAACAACATCGATAGTGTGCTTCTTGTTTTTATCAAGCTTGTCAATATTCTCTATTTCAAATATTTTGCCGTTGATACGTATGCGAGCGAAACCGTCTCTTTTAAGACGTTTTAAGAGTTTTTCATGAGTTCCTTTCTGTCCGGCAACAAGAGGCGATAAGATAATGATTCTGGTCCCTTCAGGCATTGACATGACTTTATCTACGGTCTGGTCAAGCGTTTGCGAAGTAATGGGCTTTCCGCATTTATGACAGTGAGGCGTACCTGTTCTGGCAAACAGAAGACGGAGATAATCATAAATTTCAGTAACTGTGCCAACCGTTGATCTGGGGTTATGGCTGGCTGTTTTTTGTTCAATTGCAATGGCGGGCGAGAGACCCTCAATCAGGTCAACATCCGGTTTGTCCATACGTTCTAAGAACTGACGTGCATAAGTAGAAAGAGATTCAACATACCTGCGTTGACCTTCTGCATAAAGAGTGTCAAAAGCAAGTGTTGATTTGCCAGAGCCGGATAAACCCGTTATAATAACTAATTTATTTCTGGGCAGTTCGACGTCTATATTTTTCAGGTTATGCTGCCTGGCGCCATGTATTTTTATTTTTTCAGATTTCATATAATTTCTTAGATTTTTTACATATCCATCTACGAAAGAGCTTCAGGTGTGATACATTAAAATCAGGAAATTGTTTGGACGCATTAGATATCATTAAGAAAGAACCTGTCAGGATTATGTATTTCTCTTAAATTTCGCTGAACTGCAATCATATATTTAAATTCGCGGCGAGTTCTTTCTTTATGATATGTTATGCGAGAGTTTTTCATGGTTTTAATGTATCATACCTGAAGCTGTTCTTAGATATAGCCTGTTCAGTCGCCATATTTATTGCTGCTACAAGGCTGCCGGGATCTGCTTTTCCGGTTCCTGCGATATCATAAGCAGTCCCATGGTCAACAGAAGTTCTAATTATCGGCAGCCCGAGAGTTGTATTAACTCCATCGGTAAAGTGCAGCAGTTTAAACGGAATAAGCCCCTGGTCATGATACATGCAGACAACAGCATCATAACGTCCGTTTGCAGCGTGATAAAATACCGTGTCAGGAGGGAAGGGGCCGGAAACATCAAACCCTTTCTTTCTTGCTGAATCTATTGCCGGTAAAATAATTTTTTCTTCCTCATCTCCGAACATTCTTTCTTCCCCGGCATGAGGATTTAAGCCTGCTACAGCAATTCGGGGTTTTTTGAAACCAAAACTATAATAAAGAGCGTGCCAAGTAATTTGTATGGTTTTAACAATTCGTTCTTTTGTAAGTTCGGCTGAAACATTTTTTAAGGGAATGTGAATGGTTGATAGAACCACGCGAAGTTTATTGCCGGCCAGCATCATTGCATAATTATCGGTTTTAGTGCGCTCTGCAAGGAGTTCTGTGTGACCGCTGAACTTACTGCCTGCCTTCTGCATGGCTGCCTTATTTATAGGGCATGTAACAATGGCGCCGATACTTCGGCTGATTGCCATATCTATCGCAGTTGTTATGTATTTTATCATTGCAGTTCCTGTTTGAACTGTAGGTTTACCCCAGGATATTTTATCCTTATCAAATTTGGATAAGCATAAAACATCAATCCGTCCGTATTTATATGCGCCTGAATCAGGCGTTTTAACATCTTTTATTTTAAGAGTGCTTGACGTGCTTTTTTTTGCAAGTTCCAGCACTCCTAAATCTCCTATTACGAGCGGTTTGCAGGTTTTATAAATTAAAGGGGATGAGAGAGCCTTGAGTATAATCTCAGGGCCGATACCAACAGGATCTCCCATGGTAATTCCAATAACCGGGCGATAATTATTCATTTATATGACCTTAAGTTGTTGCCAGTATAGCCAGCAAATTTTTAGGATATTACATGTTTCATATTATTTTCAAACAAATTAATTAAATTGTGCTTAACTAGCCCGACTTTCGCACTTTTAAAAAAACATACTAATATTCAATGGGTTATGGCTACAGGCACTACAGACATCCTTCAAGTTTTGTTTAGGCCAGGTTTTTCTTTATTGGTAAATTTTTATAATCA
>JAYEFW010000107.1:0-4178 GCA_034658795.1 Thermodesulfobacteriota bacterium | reverse complement strand
TGGGAGATGACACCGGAAATGGCTGTAACACTTTATCTGGAATGGGGTAATAATTCGGTAGCGGGTAAAAACGTAATAAGATCAAAAAGAGATTTTTCTACTTATTTTGTAATAAATACATGGCATGAGCCGGTAATATACCTTATTCGTCGTAACAGTGAAGACGGCGTTGAGCTTGCTACAATAAAGATGCCCGAAGGGATAGAAACCCGGTTACTGGAGTCAGTAGGTCATAATAAAGGCGTTTATTCTATTGAGGGTGAAGTTAAAGACTGGCTTAAAGGCAAGCTCTATAATGCTTAAGTAGTGCCTGAACGAAAACTGCTGATTTTCCCAATTTCTGCGTCAGGCTTAAATTTTAATCCTCAAAATACTCAATGTATTCCTGCGGTTAAAATTTGCGCCTTTCTTGAACTTGAAAAAATTTTCTAGTTTTTGTTTGGACACTAAGTATTTAAGGATGTTCGCTTAAAAATCTGTACAAGGTGGCCCTTCCCACCCCGAGAAGCTTGGCAGCTCTTGATTTGTTCCCCCCCGTTTGTTCAAGAGCGGATTTTATTGTATCAAGGTCAAGCTTCTTAGAAGGGCCGCGTTTCAATCCAGGTTTATTGTTTTCTCTAAGCTCAACAGGGAGTTCATTTGGAGTAATTACGCTGCCGCTGCATTTTACAATGGCAAACTGAATGGCATTTTGGAGTTCACGAACATTTCCCGGCCAGGCATAATCCATCATTAAGGACAGAGCTTTTTTAGATATTCTGGGAGGTTTTTGCTTATAATCTTCCTCAGCCTGTTTAAGAAAATGGTCGACGAGAAGTGGTATGTCATTTTTTCGTTCACGGAGAGAAGGAATAGTTATAGGTATTACATTTAAACGGTAATAAAGATCTTTGCGGAATTTTTTATTCTTTACTTCCTCTTTAAGGTCTTTGTTTGTTGCGCTGATAACTCGAATATTTACAGAGATTGTTTTTTCTCCGCCAACTTTTTCAAATGTACCATCCTGCAGAAATCTCAGAAGTTTGACCTGCACATTTTTTGAAAGTTCCGTAACCTCATCCAGAAATATTGTGCCCCTGTGGGCCAGCTCAAAGCGCCCCTTTTTATCACGTATAGCATCGGAAAACGCTCCTTTAACATGCCCAAAAAGTTCACTTTCTATAAGGCTTTCCGGCAATGCTCCGCAATTTATAGCGATGAATGGAGTTCCACTTCTTCGGCTTTCATTGTGAATAGCTGCAGCAACCAGTTCTTTGCCTGTGCCTGTTTCTCCAGAAATATGTACTGGATAATTATAGCCGGCGACATCTCTAATCTGTTGAAAAACCTGGAGCATTTTTGTGTCTTGACCTATGATGTTTGCAAAGCTGTTTAGCTTTCCGGCTCTTATTTTCAGGCTCAAAATATCAGTAACATCTCTTAGGAAAGCAATAACCCCAAAGAGTTTTCCATTTTCGTCATCCATCCTGTTAAATGACATTTCAATGTTCTTGATTTCGCCATTTTTGTTTAACATGTTAATCGTATATTCATAGTTATCCATAATTTCAGGGTTATCTTTACTGAAAGAACAGCGTTCACCGCAAAAGGGGGCTTCAAATACTTCGTGGCAGTCCCTTCCCAGAACATCTTTTCTGCTGAAACCTGTAATTCTTTCAGCCTCATGGTTGAAAAAAAATATACGCCTTTTTATGTCATGGGCTATGATTCCATCCTTAAGATTATCAAGAACCCGCTCCAGGTTTTCCTTTATAGTAATAATTTTTTCAATCTTTGATTCAGTCATAATTGTTTCCAAAAATGGTTTGCATTACACATCATTGAGCTCGCTTTTGATTATGCTCAACTTGGGTTTCAATCAATTACAAGAACTATGGCCCCCCGTATCCTGCCGCCTTTCAATCTCGCTAAAGCTTCGTTTGCCTCAGCAAGCGGAAATGTCTTGACTTCGGTACGCACAGGCACCTTAGGTGCCAATTCCAGGAATTCCTCGCCATCGCGGCGTGTCAGGTTTGCCACCGAGCATATGCTGCGTTCTCCCCACAATATATTGTATGGAAATGAAGGAATATCGCTCATATGAATTCCAGCGCAAACTACTGTTCCGCCTTTAGCAAGGGCTCTCAGGGATAAAGGAACAAGCTCTCCTGCCGGAGCAAAAAGTATGGCTGCATCGAGCAAATGTGGCGGTTGCATAGTAGAATCACCTGCCCATTCCGCACCAAGCTCAAGTGCAAACTGCCGGCTCTCATTATCGCCGGGACGGGTAAAAGCATAAATTTTTTGGCCTCTGTATTTTGCGACCTGGGCAACAATGTGCGCTGCGGCACCAAACCCATAGATGCCTAAGTGCTCTGCATCACCTGCCATAACAAGCGAACGATAACCTATCAAGCCGGCACATAATAATGGGGCAGCTTCCGCATCAGAGTAAAAATCCGGAATATGAAAACAAAATCTCTGATCTGCTTTTGTGTATTCTGCATAACCTCCGTCAATGGTATATCCGGTAAAACCTGCTGAATCGCATAGATTTTCCTTTCCGGAACAACAATATTTACATTTGCCGCAGGTATAACCAAGCCACGGCACTCCAACCCTGTCGCCAATGGAAAATCGTTCTACCTTTAATCCTTTTTTAACCACTGTTCCGATAATCTCATGACCCATAACAAGGGGAAGTTTAGGTCTGTTTAGCTCGCCATCTTTAATGTGCAGATCAGTTCTGCATACACCACATGCATTTACACGAATTAATAACTGCCCAGAGCCGGGTTCTGGTATAGCAATATCTAATTGACGAAGCGGGCGATTAGGCTCGCTTAAAACCATAGCACGCATAAAATTACTCCACTCACAAAAATTAATCCAGCTATTAGGATCTGAACGACAAACTCTGTAGTTTTTGCCGTCACTGGTAGTTGCCGAGTATTCCTCCGCAACTGAATTTTTGTCCAATTCTTTATCTTTAAAAATATTTCTCAGATGTAATGATATATTATCTGTTGAGTATTCAAGGAGTTGAATCATCAGTTTTTGAGAAAACCACCTGCTTTCTTAACATCTCCGATCTCACATATCCCCCAAATAAAATGTTCGGAAGCACTCGCGACCACCAAATGTCACAGACCAAACAATAAACACAACAATTTAATATTAAAGAACTTTCTTTGATCTTCGAATCTGTTTTATTGTTTTTTAGTTGTGCCCGCTCATATCGACTATTCTTTCCACTCAACACCCACATAGGATACCTTCGTGAGCCGATATTACGAATCACGCATAAGGAGCGTGAAAGCTCAGAAATCAAGTTATGTATTTTTGCCTTTTTCTGCCCCTCTGTTAAGATCTCCGGCAGTTTATTCATGAGCAGTTTATCAATATCTTCTCTGCTGGCTGGACCGTATTCTCGAACTAACTCCAAGATCATGTCTTGATAATACTTTTTGTCCAATCCTCTGTTTAGGATGTGCTTGGCCTTGTCCCCTGTGGCAGCGGCAATTCGGGAAGAAACAAACAAGTTCGGGTACCGGCCCTCAACTACCCTCAATTTTTTGAGAATTTTATGCTCACTTTGAGAGATACGCACCCGCTTCTGAACCTTGTCGAGAAAAATCACTGTCCAGAGATCAAGATCAGTTCTTTCCATGAGAAGACGGGTGTATCTTTCATCAAGAACCTCCCCTCGGATTTTTACGATCACACGGTTAGGTATGGTCAAGTCATAGTCAGGCAAAGGGAAAGAACGTTTCATCTGAGTTTGGAACATTTTTTTAATGCCGCCACCCTGTGTGTCAATCATATTGAGATTAACCATGGCTTCAGCCAGATACGGATTGCGGTACACTTCGGGCGGCGCATCCTGCCTGATCACTGTTTCGACGTTGCCAGGGAGGAAGCTTCCTGCGTTTGTAAGAATCAGCGCTGACGGGGTTTCCACCAGATTTATCCGCCCATGAAGGCTGTAATCCTGATGAGCAATGCAATTGTGTAATGCTTCACGGATCACCCAATGATCATATTGAGATATTTCCATTGGGATCATCGTCTTCATTGAAAGCAAATGATGAACCATGAGTAATATATCTTTGGACTATTTCTTGTTCATCAATAGCCTGATCCTTGAGTATAGCTATGAAATCATCCTTTAATATCATAATTATATCACTGAAAAATTG
>JAYEFW010000106.1:4922-16158 GCA_034658795.1 Thermodesulfobacteriota bacterium | reverse complement strand
GTCTTCAGTTAAGCCAGACTGCCTTAAACAATTCTCAGGCAGTTAACTTTATTGGCAAAACAGTAACGTCTTCCGGCAACTCAATTCATTTAACCGACGGTGTTTCAGATGATCTTCAGTTTGAGTTGGGAGCAGATGCAAAGGCTGTTTTTATGAATATTTATGATGCCGCCGGCAACTATGTAAAAACCATTGGAAGTGGTGCATTAAGCGCTGGAGAACAAACCTTAAAGTGGGACGGTGCTGATCAGGATGGGAACAAGGTTTCTGACGGAGCATATACTTTTGAGGTTGCTGCCGTAGATGCCGATGGCAATATGGTGAATACAAAAACTTTTACCAGTGGCATGGTAACCGGCGTAACTTTTAAAAATGGCAGCCTTTGCCTGCTGGCAGGTAATAAGGAAATTCCTGTAGATACGGTAATTCAGATTACCGAAGATGGGGGAATTAGGGATTGATAATTGGATGATTGGTATGCATTCTTACGCTGGAGCATGGGAACGAGAGTTAAAATCGTTACTATACTTGTTGACCAGCAACAAGCAACAAAAAAGGAGGATTTAAAATGATAGGTTCATTATATTCGGGCATATCAGGGTTGAAGGCTAATACGGATGCAATGTCGGTTATAGGAGATAATATTGCCAATGTGAATACAACCGGATTTAAAAGCTCCAGAGCTTCCTTTGCCGATGTTCTGAGTGGTGTCACAGGCAATGAAATAGGCCAGGGTGTTATGTTGACGGGTCAAAATGCTGACTGGACACAGGGGGCTCCAGAGAGCACCGGCAATGCTACAGATCTGGCAATTACCGGAGATGGTTTGTTTGTTGTACATGACAGCTCTGGAGTGGAGTACTATACGAGAGCGGGAAATTTTCAATTTGATAATGTCGGCAATCTGGTAACCCATGATGGTATGATTGTTCAGGGATATAAAATTGATCCTGCTACCGGAGTATTGGGGGCTGTCAGCAATATAAGTATTGAATCAGGGAACTGCTCCCCTCTCGTTACAAGTGAGATGTCAGTTAGTCTGAATCTCAATGCAGATGATACCAACGGCACTGATGAGTCGGTCTCTGCTGTATTAACTTTTGATGGTGATGGTGTAGCTGCTGGCTCTGACAACAAAGACGTCATATATACAGCCGTTAAGGGGGGTACAGCCGGAAATGATATTAGTATTGAGTATAAAGATAGTGCTGGCACTGGCGGTTTGGCTGTTAGCGTTGTTGGTGATGCTATTACTGTCGATTTTGACGGTGATGCTCCTACTGCTGCCGAAATTGCCACTGCTATAAATGCCAATGCAGATGCAGCGGCATTAGTATCTGCAACCGCGTATGACGATGGTGCCGGCGAGGTTACAAACGTAGACGCATACAATCTTATCAGTGGTGGTGGGGCTGCTGCATTAACCGTTGATGAAGGTACTGCCAACTTAGCTATTACATATACTGCACTCACTGGCGGTACAGCCGGAAATGATATTAGCATTGAGTATAAAGATAGTGCTGGCACTGGCGGTTTGGCTGTTAGCGTTGTTGGTGATGCTATTACTGTCGATTTTGACGGTGATACTCCTACTGCTTCTGAAGTTGCTACTGCTATTAATACCAATGCAGATGCAGCATCATTAGTATCTGCGACTGCAGATGGCGATGGCAGTGGCCTAGTTGCAGTCACAGCTTTAGCTAATCTTACCAATGGCGTGGAGGTTCTGGATAATACTCCTGATATTTATTCCAATACAATAACCGTTTATGATTCTCTTGGAAGTGCTGTTGATGTAACTGTGCAATATACATGCGTAGGCCAGGGAAGGTGGGTGTGGGATGCGACACCGTCTGATGGTTACTCATCTTCGACTGGTGTTATTTTTTTTGATGAAAATGGTAAACAGAGCTATCCTGATGCTAATCCGACAATTAAAATTACCGGCTTGAGTAACGGCGCCGAAGACCTTGAAATCGAGTGGGATTTAGTCGGCAATGATAATTTTACCGGATATACTTCTCCTTCCTCAACCAGCTCACAAACCCAGAATGGCTATGCTACCGGTATGCTTCAGAGTGTTTCGGTGGATAATGAGGGTTTTGTTGTGAAAACATATTCTAATGGACAGTTGATACCCGGTTACAGGATTGCTCTGGCCGGTTTTTCAAGTTATGCCGGTTTAGCCAGAACCGGGGGTAACCTTTATTCAGAATCGCTTACTTCCGGACAGCCGATTTTCGGGATACCCGGGAACGGAGGTCTTGGGGGTATAAATTCAAGATCTCTGGAGATGTCAAATGTTGATCTGGCTACAGAGTTTGTCAGGATGATAACCACTCAGCGCGCGTTTCAGGCAAACTCCAGAGTCATCACCACGAGTGATGAAATATTGCAGGAACTGATTAATCTAAAACGATAGTAACTACTCAGGTTCACAGTTCTATGGTTCAAGGTTAGAGAGCAATGAAGATTGAACGGCAACCAACCGTGAACCGTGAACCGTGAACTGTGAACCATGAACCGTACATTCGAAAGAAGGTAGAGGAATGATTAAAGTAACCTGTTTAGACGATTCAAAACTTCTGGTTAATGTGGAAAAGATACAATCCTTGAGGGAGGCTCCGGATACCGTTATTACTTTTACTAACAAAGCGAGCATGATGGTTAAACCTATGTTGAGCGATTTTTTACTCGACTTGCACCAATCTCTTGCGCATCAAGGACTTGCGAAAAGTCTCGACATATCCATTGGTATGTCTGCGCTTTTCGCAAATCTTGCTGCATCAAGATCTTAGCACATTTCTTCGCAAAAAATCGCTCAACTTAGGTTAGGAACGGGGACGAAATAACTTCCCCAACTATGCATCACAGCTTCAGGCCACCTTTGCCCGATCTCAAATCACAAAAATATCAAAATAGCCTGCTATTCTATCAACTTTTGTGATTCGAGATCGAACAAATTTGACCCAAATCTATGCGCCTACTTGGGGAAGTTATTTCGTCCCCGTTCCTTAAAGAGTCTGTGGAAGAACTTTCCAGAAAAATTATTGAGTATCGTCGTTCAGTCCGCATTAAGCCTCTGATTAATCCGAAAATTTCTTATGGTTTTTCTATTCCGATCAACTGAGTGGCTTTTCGAGGTATAAGAACGTCAAAAAGTTGACAATCGTCAATAATTGGTCGAGTAGTCGAGTGGAAAAATGCTCAAGTGGTTGGCTACTTCTCCAATCCCCCAATCATCCATTTTCCCCACTCGACCAATTTCCTGATAGACCACTCGACTAATTCCCCACTCGACCAATCTCGTGGCACAACACTTGCTTTAACCTAAATTAAGACAGAGGCCTTAACTACTCAGGTTCACAGTTCCACGGTTCACGGTTAGAAATCAAGGCAACCAACCGTGAACCTAACAACAGAGGAGATTTTCGGTGGATATCGCAACACTCATGGGTATCATCGTTGCTTTTGGTTTAGTAATCAGTTCAATTCTTATGGGTGGTCCCGGAGCATGGTTTATTAATTATCCATCCATCATGATTGTTCTTGGAGGGACCACTGGGGCAACGCTCATTGCTTATCCCCTTTCAGAGGTGCTGAGTGTGTTTGGAGTGGTAAGAAATGTCTTTCTCCACCACACCCAGTCAGCCGGCAAACTGGTTCCTGTAATTGTGGATTTTGCCAAAAAGGCCAGGCAAGAGGGTATTCTCTCATTTGAGTCGCAACTGAAAGATATGGAAGATCCTTTCCTGGCTAAAGGGTTGCAGTTGGCTATAGATGGAATGGAATCAAATTCGATAGAAGATGTCCTGAGTACGGAGATAGCATATGTAGAAGAACGGCACAGATTAGGCGCCGAAATATTTTCTACCATGGGAGCATTTGCTCCTGCAGTCGGGATGTTGGGAACCATTATTGGTTTGGTGCAGATGTTAATGCAGATGGAGGATCCGAGCAGTATCGGAGCTCCGATGGCAGTGGCTCTGCTAACGACTTTTTATGGCACACTTCTGGCCAATCTTCTTTTTTTACCTATTGCCGGAAAACTCAAGACCAGAAGCAAGCAGGAAATATTACAAAAAAATTTGGTGATTGAGGGGATTATATCGATTCAGTCCGGCGACAACCACCGTATTGTAGAGCAAAAGCTTAAAGCCTTTCTTTCACCCAAATTACTTGGAGAAGAAAATGAGCAGAAAGCGTAGGAACGATACATCGCAAGATCAAGGCGGGACCTCTACAGGAGGCTGGGAAGTAGTATATTCCGGTTTTGTTCTCATCCTTCTTTGCTTTTTTATTATGCTATGCTCGTTTTCAACTATGGAGGAAGCAAAAGTTATGAGGTTTGTGAAGTCGTTTACAAGCGCTCTCAGCATACTGCCGGGAGGTCTTGACTTTGAATCCGGTAAAGAGGTATTGCCTCCTTCGCCGGATATTGTTGATATAGAAAGTGAATTTGCTAAGCTCTTTGAAGATTTAAGAAAACTCACACGTGATTTTGGTCTGGAAGGAGACATAAATCTTTCTTTTTCTGAGAAAGAGCTTGTGATGAGATTATCCGACACTTTCATGTTCGATCTCGGTGTCGCAGAGATATTGCCGGAAGCTATTCCGTTGCTGAATAAACTTGCTTTTATTATATCTAAAACGTTCTATCCCGTGCGTGTCGAAGGACATACTGATAATCTTCCTATTCATACCGAAAAATTTCCTTCAAACTGGGAACTGTCCACCGCACGTGCGGTAAATGTCCTGAGGTATTTTACGGAAAACGAGAAAATTCCCATGCAAAGATTATCAGCAGTTGGGTTTGGAGAGTTTCAGCCTATCTTTGCCAATGATAGCCCTGAGCACAGAGCCAAGAACAGGAGAGTGGAAATTGTCTTTATTGGAGAGAAACATGAACAGACAAGTTTGGCCGAGTAGGGAAGTGGTCGAGTAGTCGAGTAGGAAAAATGAAAAAAAAGAAAAAAATAAATGAGGGGAAGAAAGGGCCAGGATGGCTTACAACCTTTAATGACCTGATTACTCTTCTTATGGTTTTCTTTGTCATGTTATTTACGATGAGCAGCATTGATGTTAAGAAGTTAAAGGAATTTCAATATGCTCTGCAAAGCGGCCTCGGAGTTTTAAAAGAGGGACAAAGAGTATCAGTTGGACTGATAGCGCCACCTTTTCCTTCTAAAATGGAAAGTGTGACGACTCTGGAGGAGATTGAAGAAGAGATGCCGGATGAAATCCAGGATTTTGTCAAAGCCTTTGATTCTGAGCCTGAAATTACAGCTATCTACACGAAAAAGGGCGTGCTTATCACCCTCAGCAACACCATTCTTTTTCAATTCGGAATGGCTGATATTAATCCGGAAAGTTTTCCTGTTTTAGATAAAATAGCTGCCATAATCAGCAAAACGTCGGAATCTGTTCGCGTTGAAGGACATACTGATAATCTTCCTATTCATACCGAAAAATTTCCTTCAAACTGGGAACTTTCAATCAAGCGGGCCGTAAATGTAGTAAAGTACTTTGTTGGGATTGGGAAAATACCTCCCCAAAGATTGTCGGCAGTAGGTTATGGAGAATCAAAACCCCTTTTTCCCAACGATACAACGGAACATAGAGCCGCGAACCGGAGAGTGAAGATTCTATTGGAAATGGAGGGCGAGGGCTAAAATGACAAGAAAGGCGCTGATTTTATTTATTATCATTCCTCTAATATTTGTGAGTTTTGGGGCAGTTTTTTTTGTTGTCTGGAACAAGACATCCTTTTTCAGCTCTCAGACCGAAAAAGAGTCAGAATCAGAAAAAGTGCCTGAAAATAATAATGAGGTAATAAGATCCGTATATTCTCTTGACACTTTTATCGTCAATCTTGCTGATAAAGGCGGAAGACGGTTCTTAAGGGTTACGATGGATCTGGAGTTAAAAGATGAAAGTCTTGCCGGAGAAATAGATAAACGGCTTTCTCAGATAAGGGACAGCATTTTGATGATAATTCCCACTAAAAGATTTGAAGATATCAATAGCGTTGAAGGGAAGATCGCTCTGAGCGATGAGATAATGACCAAACTGAACTCTTTCTTAAAAGATGGAAGTATAACCAATATTTATTTTGTTGATTTTGTGATCCAGTAAAGGTCAAAAATTTATGTCTGATCAGATTTTATCTCAAGAAGAAATAGATGCCCTCCTTACTTCCGTGGATAAGGGGGAAGTTGATCTGGAGGTGGATAAAAAAGAAGAAGCTGGATCTTATGATCTTACTTCCCAGAGCATAATGTTGCACGATCAGTTTTATGCTCTTGAAGAAGTATACGACAAGTTTGCAGATTTGTTGCATAATCTACTCTCTTCATCTCTCCGGAAGAGTGTGGAGGTAAAGTTATTCTCTACGGAAATGGTTAAGTTCAGAAAATTTTTGGAAGGCTTTTCCAATCCAACAAGTTTCAATATATTTAACATGGAACCACTCATTGGATCATCTCTGCTGGCGATAGAACCGGAACTTGTATTTTTTTTAATAGATTGCATGTTTGGAGGGAATGGAAAACCTATAGCTCAGGTGAGAGAATTTACGCTCATTGAGCAGAGGATGATGAGAAAGTTTGCTGTTGAAGTACTGGATAGCCTGGAGAAAGCCCTGGATGTTGTCTGTTCTGTAAAGATTTCCTTAAGAAAAATCGAGACCAAACCCGAATTCGTACATATGGTCGGCCCCAATGATTTAGTTATAGGTGTCGTATTTTCTGTAAAGGCAGATGAATTTTCAGGAGATATTCATTTGTGTATTCCATACCTCATGCTGGAACCGATTAAGGATAAACTCTCCTCCAGATATCTTAGCGATAAGGAGATAGAACATGTATTTGGCGCCCAGATTCAGAATTTGTTGAAAGATACCAATATAGCGGTTGTCGCCGAGTTGGGAAGAACTACTTATACTATTCGTGACATATTGAATCTCCGGGCAGGAGATATTCTTAAGCTTAATACAGGTCCTCAAGATCTTATCACAATAAAAGTTGAAGATGTCCCTAAATATCAGGGTGTTCCGGGAGTTGTTAAGGGGAACCGCGCAGTTCAAGTAACAAGATTGTTACGTTAAAATGGAGGTGTAAATAGTCATGGTTACAACCGATGAAGATAAAGGAAAGCCTGACCCGAGTAGTTCTGATCCTCCGGAGATATCTGGAAGCACCGGAGAGGATGCAGGGGAAAAGCCGTATGAGTTTTCCGATTTGAGCGATACGTTCGCCTCACAGTCGCCGGCTAATATGGAACTTATTCTTGATATCCCTTTAGAGATAACCGTTGAATTGAGCCGGACCAGGATGCTGATAAGTGAGCTGCTTAAGCTTGGTCAGGGATCAGTTGTTGAGCTTTCAAAGCTTGCCGGAGAAACGCTGGAAATATTAGCCAATCAAAGATTAATAGCCAGGGGAGAGGCGGTAGTTATAAACGAAAAATATGGTATTCGCATCACCGAAATTATGAGTCCCAAGGAACGGATAGAGGGGTTAAAATGAACTATCATCCCGATCTGTTATCAACGGTACTGAAAATGATAGCCGCCCTGGTTATAGTTCTGGGTGGGTTATTTATCGTTTTTTATTTTTTGAGACGAATATTAAAGAGAGATGTTGGAGGATCAAGTGAGAAACTAATCAGAGTTTTAGCAAGCAGTTATATTGGGGTTAAAAAAAATATCTCCTTAATTGAGGTCCCGGGGTCCATACTGGTACTTGGGGTTACGAGTGATAACATTTGCCTTCTTACCAAAATAGAGGATGAAGAGATATTGAATAGATTTAAGAGGCCTGAAGAGAAAAAAAGATCGACCTCGTTTTCTGACCAATTAAATAAATTAAGGGCTCGGTCAAAAATAACTTTGTAGAATTTGCGCCAGAATTTGCCGTAGATTTAATCGATCTGATTGAGCAAAACCGCAGGAATAACGAGCTATTTCGAGGACTTTTGCGATTGAAGATCGGTTAAAGATATGGTGAAGTCGGGATGCAAAAATGCCAAGTTATTTTTGACCGAGCCATATGTAGCCGTTCACGGCTTGAAACTTGAAATTGGAAAGTAGAAATTTGGGAGAGATTAAAATTGAAATTGGAAATTGGGAAGAACAGTACAAAAGCATGAAGGCCAAATTTCCAATTTGGTTCCGGCTTATCCGGGTCAGATGATTGGGTGAACATGGTTTGTCACATAATGCTAAAATATTACAAACACTTTAGATTGTATATCATTATCTCGATATGTTTCGTGGCCTCTATGGCGTTAACTCCTCATATTTGCTGGGGCGATACTCCACCGGCTTTGGCGCCTTTTTTCAGTATAGGCCTGGACAAAGCCGTGGACCCTGGACAAGTGTCTGTTGTTCTTGAGATTTTCCTTTTATTAACGGTTCTTTCCTTAGCTCCGGCAATTCTTATTATGTTAACCTCATTTACCAGAATTGTAATCGTGCTTTCCGTTCTTCGCCAGGCGATCGGAACCCATCAGATGCCTCCTAACCAGATAATTATAGGTCTGGCGCTATTTCTTACTTTTTTTATTATGACTCCGGTTTGGCACGATATCAATCAAAATGCGCTTCAACCATATTTGGACAAGAAGATAACTCAGCAGCAGGCATTGGAAAGTGCTTCTCAACCTTTAAGAAGTTTTATGTTTAAACAGACAAAGGAAAAGGACCTGGCTTTGCTCGTTGATATCGCAGACATTGAGAGACCCCGAAATGTCGATGATGTCCCGATTTCCGTGCTTATTCCTTCCTTTATAATCAGTGAATTGAAAACCGCATTCCAGATCGGATTTTTGCTTTACGTGCCATTTTTGATTATTGACATGGTTGTAGCGAGTGTTCTTCTTTCCATGGGGATGATGATGTTGCCGCCTATTATGATTTCCCTGCCGTTTAAGTTGATGCTTTTCGTTCTTGCTGATGGCTGGTATTTGATTGTGGGTTCCCTGGTAAAGAGCTTTGCATGAGGATTGGAGAAAGGTTGACATGACACCGGAATTTGTAACAGGATTTCTTTCAGAAGGTATAAAAACAGCCATTTTATTGGCAGCGCCGATGTTGTTTGCCGGTCTGATAGTAGGCCTGATAGTTAGTATATTTCAGGCTGCCACCCAGATTAATGAAATGACCATGACCTTTATTCCTAAAATATTAGCGGTTGGCCTTGCTCTACTTATTTTTTTCCCCTGGATGCTTCAGGTCATGATTGATTTTGTCCGTAACCTGTTTATTAATATACCCAATTATATTCGATGACAATTTTCAATATCTCACTGCCGCAGCTTCAGATATTTTTTTTGATTTTTTTGAGAGTTGGCGCAATTATGATGTTCATTCCGGTTTTTGACAGTAGAAACATATCTGTCTTATTTAAAGCAGGATTGGCATTCTCAGTTAGTATATTGTTATTCCCCATCTTAAAATTAGACAACATTCCTTTTATTACCAGCGCAATACCCTTTGGCATAGGGGTAATAGGTGAAATCATGATGGGAGCTGTCATTGGTCTTTCCGTTAGGCTGATATTTGCCGGAATTCAGTTAGCAGGCCAACTATCAGGCTTCCAGATGGGTCTTGCTATTGCCAATGTCATGGATCCCGTAACAAGCGCTCAGGTTTCCATCATCGCTCAATTAAATAATCTGATGGCCATGCTGATATTTTTAACCATTAATGCTCACCACATGTTTTTACGAGCCCTGGCTGAAAGCTTCCGGTTAATTCCTCCCTTTGATGTTCAATTCAGTAATTCTTTAATTGAGCACTTAATCAGCCTTTCGGGCAATATGTTTATTATTGCAATTAAGGTAGGAGCGCCGGTTATAGTGGCGCTGCTGCTTACAAACGTGGCTTTTGGATTGATAGCTCGAACAGTTCCGCAGATGAATATTTTTCTTGTAGCTATGCCTATACAAATCGTTGTCGGGCTGCTGTTTTTGGCTTTTGCCCTTCCTTATTTATTGCTTTTTTTCAGAGAGATATTCAATGAATCAGGAAGAGATATCCTTCTTCTTTTAAGAGCCATGGGGAATGGATGATTGGATGAAACTAATCAACTAATCAACTAATCAACGAGGAACGGTCGACTATGTCCAAAGGAAGCGACCAGGAAAAAACCGAACAACCCACTCCCAAACGTCTTCAGGAAGCAAGAAAAAAGGGGCAGGTGGCCCAAAGCAGAGAAGTCTCTTCCGCTTTAATCCTATTGTCTTCTTTAGGGGTATTCCTTTTTGGCGGTTCCTGGATGTTTTGGAGCCTTTCCGGGTTTATGCGGGGAATATTTCAAAATCTCGGGACCTTCCGTCTGCACGATGTTTCTACTGTCAGCGCTTTTTTATTAGAGATTTTTGAGCAAAGCTTCTTAATTTTAATGCCTTTGATGTTGGTTGTTTTTGTCGCAGGAATTGCAGCCAATATTTTTCAGATTGGCTTTTTATTTACATCAAAGCCCCTTATTCCGGATCTTTCTAAACTTGATCCTGTTAAGGGAATGAAGAAATTTTTTTCTCTAAAGGCCTTAGCGGAGCTTGTCAAGTCGCTGTTTAAAATATTCTCTGTGGGCGGCATAGCATTTTTAATGCTAAAAGGAGAACTGGAGACCATTCCTTCTCTGATACAGATGAGCATTGCGGAGATTCTTTCATTTATTGGCAGGGTTTCTTTTAATATGTGCTTGTATGTTTGTCTGTTTTTAATTGTCCTGGCGATTTTAGATTATGTTTATCAACGCTGGCAGCATGAAAAGGACATGAAGATGACCAAACAGGAAGTTAAAGATGAATCAAAGCAGACAGAAGGAGATCCCACTGTTAAATCCAGAATTAGAAAGGCTCAGATGGAAATAGCGCAACGTAGAATGATGGAAGCGGTTCCTGATGCCGATGTTGTAGTAACCAACCCCACCAGCCTTGCTATTGCTCTTAAGTTTGATGCAAAAGAGATGATTGCTCCCCAGGTAATAGCAAAAGGAGCCGGCTTTATTGCTGAGCGGATTAAAGAAATTGCTAAAGAGAATCAAGTCCCGGTTGTCGAGCAAAAACAACTCGCTCAGGCTCTTTTTAAGCTCGCGGAAGTAGGGGATTCTGTTCCTGTTGATCTTTATCGGGCAGTTGCCGAGATTCTGGCATATGTTTACAGATTGAAGGGGATGGGAGTTTAGGGCATTAGGCATGAAAAATGCGTGTTGTATATTAAAGTGCCTAA
>JAYEFW010000106.1:0-4822 GCA_034658795.1 Thermodesulfobacteriota bacterium | reverse complement strand
ATGGCAGCCGGAAAAGTGATCAATGCTTTCGGAAGCTTTGTGGTTGGAGGAAACTATCTGGTGGGAATCATAGTTTTTTTGATCCTGGTCGTTATTAATTTTGTGGTAATTACGAAAGGAGCCGGACGAATTGCGGAAGTGGCTGCCAGATTTACTCTGGACGCTATGCCCGGCAAGCAGATGAGTATAGATGCCGACTTGAATGCAGGCTTGATAAATGACCAGGAAGCAAAGGCGAGGAGACTGGAAATTTCACAAGAGGCGGAATATTATGGCGCTATGGATGGCGCTAATAAATTTGTTCGTGGAGATGCTATAGCAGGAATAATAATTACTCTGATCAACATCCTAGGCGGGTTTGCTATTGGAGTTTTCCAGAATAAAATGGGTTTTTCCGATGCAGTCCAGAGTTATACTTTGCTGACAGTGGGAGATGGATTGGTCTGCCAGATTCCTGCCCTGATCATTTCAACGGCAGCGGGTATTATAGTAAGTAGATCTTCTTCTAAAACAAACATGGGAAGAGAGATAATTTCTCAGATTTTATTCCAGCCGCGTGCTATCGCTATTGTTGCTGTTGTGCTTTTTGGACTTGGCATGGTTCCAGGGCTTCCGGCTCTCCCTTTTGTTATTTTATCAATCCTATCCGCAAGTGTGGCTTATTTGATCTTGCAAACAAGAAAGACTGATTTAAAAAAACAGAAAGGCAGACAGATGCAAAAATCCAAAACCAGATCGCCGGAAAAGTTAAAACCCCTTCCTCCTCTTGATATTCTATCTCTGGAAGTCGGCTATGGCCTTATTCCATTGGTGGACGTGGAACAAAATGGTGAGCTTTTGGACCGGATTAAGTCAATCAGGCGACAGATTGCTCAGGAAGTCGGAATTATTGTTCCCTCTGTTCACATCCAGGATAACATGCAGTTAGAATCCGGTGAATATGCCATCTTGCTTAGAGGGAATGAAGTGGCCAGGGGAGAATTGATGATAAACCACTATCTGGCCATAAATCCCGGAACTGTTGAAAAGAAGATTGACGGAGTGCCGACAAAAGAACCTACCTATGGGCTGCCGGCTTTCTGGATTAAAGAAGAAGTTAAAGAAAGTGCTATGGCTAAAGGATATACGGTAGTTGACCTCTCTACTGTTTTAACAACGCATCTGTCCGATGTGATCAGACATCATGCTCATGAATTATTGGGAAGACAGGAGGTCCAGCAGTTATTAGATAGTCTTAAAGCCTCCCATCCAAAAGTGGTGGAAGAATTGATTCCCAATTTATTGTCTCTTGGCGGTTTAGGGAAAGTGCTGCAGAACCTTTTAATGGAGCAGATCCCTATTCGTGATCTACTAACTATTTTGGAGACATTGGCCGACTGGGCTCCAATGATAAAGGATATAGATGCCCTGACAGAGCATGTTCGTCAATCACTGGCAAGAACGATCACCGGACTCTATCAGGCATCTGATGGAAATATACCATTAATAACCCTTGACCAGAGCATTGAAAACGCCATATCCGGAGCAATTCAGCAAACAGAACATGGCAGCTTTCTCGCTATGGAACCTAATGTCGTCCAAAAAATCATGAAAATCCTTACCAAAAATCTGGAGAAGTTTTCACAACTGAATTGTCAACCGATTGTTTTATGCTCAGTCCCGATTAGATCGCATTTCAAGAAGCTTGTAGATCGGTTTATTCCTAATTTAGTAGTGCTCTCATATAATGATATTTTAAATAATGTTAAAATCCAATCAATAGGAACAGTGGGACTTTCTGATGCAGATTAAAAGATTTGAAGCAGAGAATATGACAGAAGCTTTAAGGTTGGTTAAACAAGAATTTGGTTCTGAGGCAGTGATTCTTTCCGCCAGAAGCCTGGAGAAAAAGAGAGGGGTGTTTTGGCCTGTGAAAAGATCTGGAGTAGAGGTAACGGCAGCAAAAGATACTAGTTGCACGGAGGCTAAAGAAGCTCCACCAAACAAGATGCGGAAGTTTTATAAAAATCAATCACTTCGATCCAATTTAGAGGATTCAAGCAAGAAGAAAAGCTCAGTCAGCTTGCTTCATGGGGACGCGAATGCATTAAAAAATAGACATAATAATCATATGGTTAAAAGAAATCATGTTCCTCAGAATAATGCCAGGGAATTATTTGCGCTGCATCAGCGCATGTTGTTTCAAGGCATAGAGGAGAATATAGCTCTGGATTTGATAGAAAAGATAAATAGAACTATGTCATCAGAGAATGTTTTGAAAAATGAAGGACTTAAATCCTGTTTGATTCACGCTTTTGAGAAGACAGGCCTAAGAGTTTCTCCGATAAAAATGGAACAGGGCAAGCAAAAAATTGTTGCTTTTGTGGGTACTACCGGAGTGGGAAAGACAACAACTATTGCCAAATTAGCTGCCATCCAGGCTATCAAAATGAGAAAACGTGTTGCCTTGATTACTCTGGATAATTATCGAATCGCTGGAATTGAACAGCTCAAAATTTACGCAAAAATCATCGGAATTCCCATCGAAATTGCTTCGACCGGCAAAGAATTCAAGGAATGCCTTAACAGGCTGAAGGACAAACATCTTATTTTAATCGATACTGCTGGAATGAGTCAAAGGAATGAATATCAGTTTAATGAACTTAGGATTTTTTTTGATAAAATTCGTCATGTTGAAACTCATCTTCTCTTGAGTGCCACCACAAAAGAGAATGATCTTATTGATATATTGGCAAGGTTTAAAGTATTTCCCATTAGCAAATTGTTATTTACAAAGCTTGATGAGAGCACCTCGTATGGAAACATGCTTAATCAGATAATTCAATCAAAAATACCGGTCTCATATTTTACAAATGGTCAGCAAGTGCCTGAAGATATAGAAATTGCAACATTAGAAAGATTGGTGGATTTGATAACAGGCCAGGAAAAGGATGGGAGATATTGCGGATTATGTTGTCCTGACAAGGTTGAAAAACAGAATCTATATTCCTGGGATGCAAATAAAAGAAAAAGCGGTACTTATCAATGATGATTGGATGATTAGATGAGAGAAATAATGAAGCAAAAGGACACCTCGACCAAGATTATAAGCTTGACCAGAAAAATTGCAGATAAAAATGCTGCATTGGTTCGAAGGAAAAATAGAAATCGCAAATCAAATACGCGGGTAATTGCCATAACCAGCGGCAAAGGAGGGGTCGGCAAAACTAATATTGTCGGCAATCTTGGGTTTGCGCTCAGCCAATTAGGGAAAAAAGTTCTTATTCTGGATGCGGATTTAGGGCTGGGAAATATTGATGTATTATTAGGGCTGGCTCCAAAGTATAACCTCTCTCATGTTATTGCGGAGGAAAAGAGTATTTCGGAAATTATAATTAAAGGCCCTGGGAATATGAATATACTCCCTGCTTCTTCCGGCATCCAGGAACTTACCAAATTAACAAAAGAGCAAAGAATCCAAATCCTTACTGAGCTTGATTCATTAATCGATTCGATTGATATTTTATTAATTGATACTGCGGCGGGCATTTCGTCGAATGTGATGTATTTCAATGTTTCCGCTCAAGAGATAATGGTCGTTGTAACTCCGGACCCTACTTCTATTACAGATGCCTATGCTTTAATGAAGGTGCTTTCTATCAAGTATTCGGAAAGGCATTTTAATTTACTGGTAAATTCGGCTTCCAGCAAGCAGGATGCACACGAGGTCTTCAGGCAATTGAATCTGGTTGCTGATAGATTTTTAGATATATCAATCGAATACAGCGGATGCGTGTTATTTGATGAAAACGTCACGAAGGGCGTAAGACGTCAAAAGATCGTCAGTGAATTATATCCTGATACGCGTGCAAGCAGGTGTTATGCCTCTCTGGCGAAGAAAATCTGTAAATCACAGCCGCACCATTCTCCAAAAGGAGATACCAATTTTTTCTGGAAAGATCTTATTCAGAATAAATTTGATTGAGCTGCTGCTAACTACCGGAGAATTGATCGATTATGGAGCTGGCAAAAAAACAAATAAAAAACCCATACAATGAAAACCTTTTATTAAGGAATCAGATGATAATCGAATGTCTTCCTAATGTTAAACGTATTGTTTACAGGATTGCAATTCATCTTCCTCAGAATGCGGTGGAGATCGATGATTTAGTGAATGCGGGCATTGTTGGTTTGATCCATGCTATAGAAAGGTATGATCCTGCAAGAAATACAAAGTTTATGACTTATGCGGCATTTCGAATTAAAGGAGCTGTCCTGAGTGAGTTGCGTTCTCGAGACTTTTTTTCAAGGTCAAATAGAAAGAAAATCCGTGAGTTGGAAAAAGCTTATTTAAAGCTGGAACATAAATTAGGCAGAGAGGTTGAAGACAAAGAGGCAGCAGAGGAATTGGGGCTAAACCTTGAACAATTCTACCAGATTAAAAAAATGTCTGGCATCTCTTTCATTAGTTTTGATGAGTTTGGATATTCTTCAAAGGAAGAAAAAAAGAATTTTATGAGCTGTCTGGTTAACAACGATGCTGAGGATGCATTGACTTTGGCAGGGGTAAAAGAAATAAGAACAGCCATTGCTATAGCTATTGATCAATTATCGGAAAAAGAGAAGCTGGTAATCTCATTATATTATTTGGAAGAATTGACCATGAAAGAGACAGCAAAGGTTTTGGATGTAACAGAATCAAGGGTCTCTCAGATTCATTCCAAGTCAATTATTCACCTGCGAGAGATGTTGAGGAAGAAAGGGCTGATAGAGGATTGATCAACCAATCAAGGTCAAAAGAATGACGGGATTCAAATGTCAAAATTTTGGCGTTAGAGTGCGG
>JAYEFW010000105.1:0-4213 GCA_034658795.1 Thermodesulfobacteriota bacterium | reverse complement strand
GGATCGAAGAATTATTCCACCTTTATAAGCAGCAGCGATACCGACTCTTTTTACAAGTTCCAAATCCATAAACTAATTAAAAATACAATTATTTTTCTTTAGAAGTCAACCTAATAAAATTTCTTAGACCTAAGTTGAGCGATTTTTTGGGAAGATATGTGCTGAGATCTTGATGCATAAGGGTTTGCGAAAACCGCAGGCATACCCGTGGATATGTCGAGGATTTTCGTGAATCCTTGATGCGCAAGAGATCAGTGCAGATCAAGCCAAAAATCGCTCAATTTAGGTTAGATGCTGTATTGCATGTAAGCGTTCACGGAACGTGAACGGCTACTATTGCATTTTCCATTTTTTCAATAAGCGGCATCAAAGTTGATTTGTTAATAGCCGATATGGGGGTTCCATCAAGGTCAATGCCTATCCTGTTAATAGTTTCCCTGTCAACGAGATCCTGTTTGTTCAGAACACGAATTAATGGGATATTGTGCAGATTTAAGTCCGATAGTATTCTTTCGACGGATTTGATCTGATCTTTAAAACGCGGACCGCTTATATCTATCACATGCAGCAGGAGGTCGGCACTTTCAAGCTCTTCAAGAGTTGAGCGAAAAGCAACCATAAGGTCTTTTGGCAGATCTTTAATAAATCCTACCGTGTCTGTAATTATGACTTCAGTATCCCTGGGAAATTTAAGACGCCTGCTGGAAGGATCCAGGGTAGCAAAAAGCCGGCTTTCAGCTATAACATTGCTTTTTGTAAGTGTGTTTAATAGAGTTGATTTTCCAGAATTGGTGTAGCCTATAATCGAAATAACAGGCAATCCTTTTTTGCTGCGCTTTGCCTTTTGTTGCTTACGCTGTTTTTTTACACTTAATAAAGCCTTCTCAAGTCGTGCTATATTATCGCGTACACGCCTTCTGTTTATTTCCAGCTTGGTCTCGCCAGGACCACGGCCACCAATACCTCCGGTCAAACGTGACATGGCGGTATTTTTTGTAATAAGTCTTGGAAGCAGATATTTAAGTTGAGCAAGCTCAACCTGAATTTTTCCTTCTTTTGTTTGAGCTCGTTGAGCAAAAATATCCAGAATAAGCTGCGTCCTGTCTATGATCTTTAAATCTATATTATCTGTAATGGAGCGAATTTGCGACGGGTTCAATTCCTGATCGAAGATTAAAAGTGTCGCTCCCTTCTGAAGTGTTTGTATAGTGAGTTCCTGGAGTTTGCCGGGACCAAGGAGAAATCTTGAATCAGCCCTTTTGCGCTGTTGAAGCACGGTGCCGGCTACTTCAATACCACTTGAGCCGGCAAGTTCTTTCAGCTCTTCCAAAGAGTCCATTGCTTTACGCCTGGGAGCAGTCGTCACGCTTACGAGAAGGGCTCTTTCTTTGTCTTGATTCGTTTTATATAAGGATCCTGCATGGCTGAGTTCAGATTCAATGGCCTGTATAAGTTCAACACATCCGATATCAAGCTGATTGAGATTAAGCGGCCCCAATATCTGATAAGGCTTTCCATCTTTACCGCTCGGAAGAATATGGCTTGCATGAACTTGATATGGAAGACCATCTTTAGTTATTGTAATTGCAGCCATAACATCCAGTCTTAAAAAGACCAAGTCGTTGAAATCATCGTTTGTTAAAGATTCTTTTTTTAGATGAGTGTGTATACATCTCAGGCCCTTCAGACGACCAGGGGCAGCCCTGTATTCACTTGTATCAGGTATGACTATTCTATGGTGGCTTCCTGCAATTACAAAGGCTATCCTGCCTCGCCGATTGACAAGAAGACCTATCTGGCGGCGCATTTCATGGGAAAGTCTGCTGATATCGGCCGCAAGTTCGGGTGTGATGAGGAAGTTATCGGGGATACGACGTCGGTAGAGATTTTCAAGACTTCTGATTTGATTTGCCTTTAAGCCGGATGTATTTCCGAAAAGCCGTTTCATACGGAACATTGAAATTAGAAATTAGAAATTGGGCATTCATGCTTTTGTACTGTTCTTCCCAATTTCTAATTCCCAATTTCTAATTTATCTCTCCCCAATTTCTAATTTCCAATTTCAAGCCGTGAACGGCTACCTATTTTTCAAATGCAATATTTTCAAAACGCGTATAGCTATCTAAAAAGGTCAATGTCGCCTCTCCGGTAGGGCCGTTTCTATTCTTTCTAATCAGAATATCAGCCGTACCTTTTTTGGGATTGTTGTCATCGCTGTTGTATATTTCGTCTCGGTATATAAAAGCTACTACATCTGCATCCTGTTCAAGGGCTCCGGATTCCCTCAGATCTGAGAGTCTTGGCTGCTTGTCATTTCGTTGTTCAAGCATTCTGTTGAGCTGAGATAAAGCCATTACCGGAATGTTAAGTTCTTTGGCCAAAGCTTTTAAAGATCTCGATATTTCCGAGATTTCAAGATCTCGACGTTCAGCAGACATACGGCCTTTCATAAGCTGGAGGTAATCGATAATGACAAGGCCTATATCTTTTTCCATTTTTAATCTACGGGCCTTTGCTCGTATTTCCATAGCTGATATATCGGGAGTATCGTCAATAAAAATAGAAGTGTCAGACAGGACACCGGCGGCATCTGTCAGTTTGCGCCAGTCTTCCATGCTGAAAAACCCCCCCCTTAAACGAGATGAATCAATTCTCGCTTCAGAACAGAGCAGACGCATTGACAATTGTTCTTTTGACATTTCAAGAGAAAATACGGCTACAGGTACATTTGCATCAACTGCGGCGTTTCTGGCAATATTAAGGGCCAGGGCTGTTTTCCCCATACTCGGGCGTGCGGCAAGAATTATAAGTTCTGATTGCTGCAGACCCGATGTAAGATTATCAAGGCGGGTAAACCCTGTTGGAACGCCGGTTACCAAGGCCTTATTGCCCTGTCTCTCTTCAAGGGTTTCAATGTTGCCATCAATTATTTCGCTTATACGATAAAATGATTGTTTATGCTTATTTTTTGAAATTTCAAAAATCGAACTTTCAGCAAAATCTATTATTTCGTCAACATTACCCCTGTCCTCAAAGCATTCTTTGGCGATATCATTTGCTTTTTCTATAAGGCGCCTTAATGTCGCTTTGTCATGAACAATTTTAGCATAATGTTTTGCATTTACTGCAAGCGGAACGGTATCAACAAGCGTGGCTAAATATATTGCCCCTCCAATCTCTTCTAAATTCCCCCTTTCTTTGAGAGCGTTGGTAAGAGTTACAAGGTCAACAGGTTCATTCTTTGAAAAGAGTTCAACAATACCGGAAAAGATCTTTTGATGAGCGGATCTATAGAAATCCTCTGGTGAAATAATATCGACAACATCAAGTAATGTATCGTTATCTATAAGGATTCCGCTGAGTAAAGATTCTTCGGCTTCAATACTTTGAGGGGGAATTTTATAAAGAGATGGGTCTTGTTTGTTTTGAAACTGCCTGTCTATCATTTAAATATAATAACTTTATTCAGAGACTATTTCAACAGTTATTTCAGGCTCAACTCCTTTGTAAACTCGTATAGGAACTTTGAATGTACCTAATTTTTTTATGGGCTCACTAAGCAGAACCATTCTTTTTTCAACTTCTATATTCTGGCTTACAAGTGCATCAATAATATTCTTCACAGAAATCGAGCCATACAGGCGATCTTCTTCACTAACCTTTGCAACTATTTTGCAAACAACTCCTTCAAGTTTATTGGCCATTTCTTCAGCAAGGCTTTTTTCTTTAGCTATCTGAACATCAAATTTAACCTTTTCCTGTTTCAGCATCCTGCGATTTTGAGGTGTATCCGGTACAGCCTTATTCTGAGGCAAAAGATAGTTGCGGGCATAACCTCTGGCAACATTAACTTCGCTGCCGATTATGCCTAGTGATTGTATAGTTTCTTTCAAAATTACTTTCATTATAACCTCCATAAACAACTTTATAGCTATAGACTTTCAGATAAATAATTTCACTGTGTTATCAGTCGTCGACATATAACTAATATGCCTTCCTCCTTCCGGCCTTGTGAAATTAATTATCTGAAAGTCTATATATTTTAGTGTATAATTTAGTTTTAACTTTCTTTTTTTATGCCTAATCTCCTGAAATTAATCCACATATCAAAGAAGCCAAGCCCTATAACGAAAAGCAGAACCAACTGTTGCAAAGCAAGGATGCTGTATAGGAAAATCCTGAATATACGGGGAACATTTTTTTTCTCAAAATA
>JAYEFW010000104.1:2521-4231 GCA_034658795.1 Thermodesulfobacteriota bacterium | reverse complement strand
TTTAATGAACTTGTAAAAAGTCTAACAATTTAGACTTTTGAAAAAGAATCTGACAGGATAACAGGATAAATAAAATTTGTAGCCGTTCACGGCTACAATAATTTAAATCCTGAATATCTTGTAAATCCTGTCCAAAAAAATAATATTTAAAAGCGCTAAAGTGTTACTAAAAAGTTTATTTTATTTTTAAAAAGCTCTTGTAACTACCCTGTAAACAGTATATATCTTTATCTTAAAAAGATATAAATACAATATATGGTATTATAGTAGCCGTTCACGGCTTGAAATTGGAAATTTGGGAGAGATTATATAAAGGCCAAATTTCTAATTTCAACATTCCGTTCCTTACGTATTATAATTAAAAAATTGTTAAAAATGATATAATAATTTGTCAAAAATTTGTATTTTATTAACAATATAAAATATAGTGTTTATATTTCCATTATTATAAAACAATATTAGTTGTATTTCTTTATTGAAAAAAGTTCTAATTTTATTAATAAAATTAGATAATTAAAAAGTTATTATACTTATAAACAATACTATTTATTAATATTATATAATATTTATTAAGGAATAGACATGAAGTTTACTGTAAACAAAAATGACATTATTGATGTATTATCAAAAATTCAGGGTTTGACTGGTCGTAAAAGTAATCTTGCAATAACCGAAGCTGTTTTAATCAGATCATCTGATTCAGAAATAATACTTACAGTAACCGATCTTGAAACAGGCTTTGAGGGTATTTATCCTGCATCAATTGAAGAAGTCGGTACGGTGGCTATTAATGCAAAAAAACTTTATGAGATAGTAAAAGATTTTCCTGTTGATGAAATTTATGTTAATGAAGTTGAGAATAATTGGATTGAGCTTGGTAATGAAAAGGTCAAATATAATATCGTTGGCATGAATCCTTCCGACTTTCCCGATAGTCCAAATATAGAAGATGTTGATTTTTTCCAGATTGATTCAAAATGTCTTAAATTAATGATTGATAGATCTATTGTAATAAGTGGAGCTACGGATGATAAGCGGGCTCATATTAATGGTGTGCTTTTTGAAACAATTATTAATAAAGATGAAAAAATTGTCAGAATGGTATCAACAGATGGAAGTCGACTTTCATCTGTTGATTATATTTATGAAACAGATGATGAGTTGCCATCTGATATAGGGATTATAATTCCAAAAAAAGGTTTAAATGAAGTTTCCAAATTTTTAACCAGGGAAGGAGTTGTTCAGGTTGGCGTTAAAAATAATAATTTTGTAATAAAAAAAGATAAAGAGATAATTATTATAAGACTTCTTGAAGGTGATTTTCCTGAATATAAGGATATTGTAAACAAGAAAGATAGCTATATAATAAATCTTGATAAAAAACTATTTCTTATGATGCTTAAAAGAATGTCTATTTTATCTTCAGAAAATTATAAGGGCGCAATCTTTAATTTTTCAGACAAAAGGCTTATTATAACAACCACAAATCCTGATATCGGTGAATCAAAAGAAGAAATATCAATAGAGTTCAAAGGAGAGCCCATAGAGGTCGCTTTTAATCCAAGATATTTTATTGAAACATTAAATGTAATTGATGATGATAAAATAAATATTAATATTGTTAATGAAGAAAGACCCTGTTTAATTGAGGGCGAAAATGATAAAAGTTTTTTAAGTGTAGTTATGCCGATGAGAATATGAATAAACAAA
>JAYEFW010000104.1:0-2421 GCA_034658795.1 Thermodesulfobacteriota bacterium | reverse complement strand
CATATACAGCAGATAATATAAAAATACTTGAAGGTTTGGAAGCTGTTAGAAAAAGGCCTTCAATGTATATCGGGAATGTCGATATTGAAGGGCTTCATCATCTTGTTTATGAAGTTGTGGATAATAGTATTGATGAAGCTATGGCGGGTTATTGCGATTTTGTTAATATTATAATTCATACTGATAACAGCGTAAGTGTTGAAGATAATGGAAGAGGTATTCCGGTAGGTATACATAAAACAGAAGGGATTCCCGCAGTAGAGGTTGTAATGACTAAACTTCATGCTGGAGGAAAATTTGATGACAACTCTTATAAGGTTTCAGGCGGCCTACACGGTGTAGGGGTTTCTGTGGTCAACGCGTTATCGAAATTTCTTGAGCTGGAAATTTACCATAATGGGAATGTTTATTATCAGACATACGAAAAAGGAAAAAAAACAAGTGAATTAAAGGTCTTAGGTAAAACAAATAAAAGAGGCACAAAAATACATTTTTTCCCGGACACGGGAATATTAAACTCAGACGATTTTAGTTACGATATACTTGTTCGAAGATTAAGGGAACTCGCTTTTTTAAACAAGGGGTTAAGAATAACCATAGAAGATGAGCGCGCAGATAGTAAAAATGAGTTTTTTTATGAGGGGGGTATATCTTCATTTGTTGAATACCTTAATAAACTACACACACCCTTACATAAACCTGTTTTCGTCGAAGGAGTTAAAAATGACGTTAATATCGAAGTAGCTCTTCAATACAATGATACTTTTAAGGAAAAAATATTTTCTTTTGCAAACAATATTAATACAGTTGAGGGAGGTTTTCATCTTATAGGTTTTAAAGCAGCTTTGACGAGAACAATAAATCAATATGCTGCAAATGGAAATCTTCCAAAAAACTCTCAGATAAAATTAAGCGGAGATGATGTAAGAGAAGGCCTTACAGCAATAATAAGTGTAAGGATAAAATCGCCTCAATTTGAGGGACAAACAAAAACAAAACTCGGAAACAGCGAAGTAAAAGGGCTTGTTGAGTCTCTTGTTCATGAAAAACTAAGTATATTTTTAGAAGAAAACCCAAATACAGCTAAAAAGATAATCGCGAAATCAGTTGATGCAGCAAGAGCAAGAGATGCCGCAAAACGAGCAAGGGATCTCGCAAGAAACAAAGGATCTTTAATAGATTCAACCCTTCCAGGAAAATTATCTGATTGCCAGATTTCAGACCCTTCACTAAGAGAAATTTTTCTTGTAGAGGGAGATTCAGCCGGCGGTTCAGCCAAACAGGGCAGGGATAGAAAATTTCAGGCCATACTTCCTTTAAAAGGAAAAATATTAAATGTTGAAAAAGCGCGGTTTGATAAAATTCTCAGAAGTGAAGAAATTAAAAATATGATCACAGCGCTCGGAACGGGCGTTGGAACAGAAGAATACAATATAGAAAAAATCAGGTATCATAAAGTAATTATAATGACGGATGCCGATGTTGATGGTTCCCATATCAGAACCCTGCTTTTAACATTCTTTTACAGACAGATGCACGAAATAGTTGATAATGGATATTTATATATAGCTCAGCCTCCACTTTTCAGGGTAGGAAAAGGCAAAAACGCTATGTATCTGAAAGATGAGCCTGAATTTAATGATTATGTTTTAAAAAGGTTCTGTAATAATAAAGCTATAAAATTCGGAGACGAAAAAGAGATACTAAAAGAGCATAACCTATATGTTTTCATTGGAGATCTTTCCGAATATTTTACTAATATTCAAAAACTGGAAATGCGCGGAATTAATTTAGGTTTAGCGGAATTATTAATAAAGGAAGGTGTTGAGGATAAACAGTTTCTTAAAGACAAAGAAAAGATGTTACATTTAAAGAACTCTCTGTCTAATAAAGGATATAGTGTTGGAGAGTTGCATTTTAATGATGAGCGTAATTTATATAAATTTTCTGTTTCACCGGGCGAAGAGAGAACAACAAACGGGTTTATAACAAATTTATCAGGTAAAGATATCAAGCAAGTTATAATTGGCAGAGATTTGATATATTCATCTATATTTCAAAAAACCATAGTTTTAGGCAAAAAAATATATAAATGTGATAAGCCTCCTTTCTATGTGTTCAGTAAAGATAATGAAAAAGACTCGTTATGTTTTGAAGACAAGATGAGCCTTTTTTTATTTTTGATGGAAGAAGGCAGAAGAGGAATAAGCATTCAGAGATACAAGGGTCTTGGTGAAATGAATCCCGATCAGTTGTGGGAGACAACCATGAATCCTGAAAAAAGAATCCTGCTTCAGGTCAAAGTGGAAGATGCTGTTGAAGCCGATCAATTATTTACCATTCTTATGGGTGAAGAGGTTGAACCAAGAAAAAGATTTATACAGAACAACGCTCTTGAGGTTAGCACGCTGGATATTTAAA
>JAYEFW010000103.1:0-16369 GCA_034658795.1 Thermodesulfobacteriota bacterium | reverse complement strand
AATCCCTGAGCGATCAGACCATGTTTACCATTCTGACAGGCCATGTCGGCACAGAGGCAACCACCAGATTTATAGAATATTATGAGCTATACGCCAAATGGAATGCCGCAGAAATCCTCAGCAACCATACTTCGATTCAATTCAAAAGCTTATCCAAGATTCAATCTTATGCCATGCTGAGTTCCTGCGTTACCTATTTACTTAAAAACCTCAGACAAAATAAGTTCAAGTTGACAGAATTCATGGATCGCCTTATCGACAATTTTGCCGGCATTCTAACCGAGATGATCCGCTACCACAAAGAAATCGTACCATTGGGACTCAAACTCCTCCTCCTTGGCGAAAAGGCCGAAACAGGCAAAACAACCATAATCCAGAGGCTGACCATAGACAAACAGATTATCCAGGAACTTTTTGATATCGTGTGAGATCGGACTGTCCTCATCTCATTCCCCGGATTCAATATAGTCCGTTCCCTTCCTGAGCCGGTTGTAATGCGCTGTCTGTAAATAGAAGAGAAATCCGTTGTACGTCAACAGCCTTAAGATTATTGTGAAAAACATCCCGTCCAAAAGGATATATATATTCAAGTAAACTGGTATCTATAAAGATCTTTGTGACACCACGCTGATTTTCTTTCATAGCGTTAAGCAGTTGGTGTGCAGAAGTCCCGTCGAAATCACCCTCTAATTTTATATAAAGATCGTTGCTGTTTCTTTGAACATAGATTCTAAAATTAGATGCCATGATGTAACACTCCTTTGGTTTTGGTGTTTTACTAATGCATCGAGCCACTTGCAAACACATGACCGCTGCAACCAAGTTGAGGATAATAGTTTTTCAGTTCTTCAAAGGGTTCAGTGCGTAAAAATATCAATCCGCCTCTTTTGGCATCATTTTCAATCATTTCGGAAGTAAATAGCGTAATCACTACCTGATTGGAACATAGTATATAATAATCCGACTTAAAAAGATTGATTTTGTACAATTGTTTAATTTTTGCTTTGCCGTTGAACCTTTCCGATCTGACATCTACATCCCTGCCTTGACCTTTTACCTTGTTTAGAGCCCTAGCAAGAACGCCACATATTTCTTTTGAGCTCCTCAGTTTTCTTTTTACAGCCGGATCGTCGACTCTGGCCTTATAGGAATTTACTGTGTGGGCTCCTATGGCCCAATCACTTTTGACCCTTTTTTTCACCTTTGCCATGTTGCCTCCTTTACTGTAAATAATTCTTGTTCCTGCAACTACCATCGCACTGACAATCACTTCCACACTTCCCTCAAACCGTAAGACATTCCTTTTATTCACCCGAGCCCTGCTTGTATTTTCGCATGGTCTCAAAACAATTTGTAAGGTCATCTTCAAGGTCTTTAAATTTATCATTTTTTCTGAATTTGATTTTACTGCGTGGAATATTTCCTGAGGCAGCAGCTCGAAGTAGAATGCGTGCCTTGTAGATAGGCCCGATTATCCTGTGTGTATAAGCAACACCCCATATTATCAGTACAACGGATAAAGTCCCAAGCACAATTGCCCACTGGAGGAAAAGGTCGTAATTGTGCTGAATAGTAAGATTGCCGTGATTAAAGACAAAAAGATAAAAATAAGAAATCACAAGTCCCACCAATACGGCAACGCAAAGTTGCAAAAGAATAAGTATAGTTACGTATCCGAACTGGAAATGCTTGTTTAAAATATACTTTCTGCGTGCTTTTTTTACTTTTTCCATCTATTTTACTCCCTATTGCTTTCAACCTTCAACCTTCAGCCTTCAACCTCTTAGCTCATGGCCCTGTAATTTTAATATCGTCTTCTGTCTCTTCTATTCCATCAGGCCCGCAACTGATGAGTGTGCATCTTTTTTGATCTTTGGTTGCCGTATAGACGAATTCATTTTCCCAATGGTCAGTGGTCAAAGGTTTAAGCTCATTCTCCTTGAAATTTTTTTCCATCCATCTTTCAAAATGTTCAGTTTTGGGATAGCGGCCCCTGCGCATGAATTCATAATCAAGCATAGTACTTATACTTCGCATGTCCCCGGCCGTGCAAATCTGCTGTGTGACAGCGACAGTATCATCGAAGAATTTTTCTATTTCATCCGAATTTCCTGCAATAGCGCCCAGAGTAATACCTGCAATCAACAGCCTTCTAATAATTTCAATCATAAGGAGTTATGATCCCTCAATGCAAAATTCCCGCAGCTTTTCTTCATCAATCTTGACCTCGAATTCCTCTTTCAGCCTGTCATAGGTTTTTTCCCATTCCTTCCTGTATTTGTCGTACAGCACATCATTTTTTATGTAAGCGCTTTTTTCTTCATAGGTGTACTGATAGGGCTCGATTTTTTTGATAAGTTTGAAGATATAGTAATCCTCATCAATCGTTACCGGATCAGAAACTACATTTAACTTTAAGTTCTCAATCGCAGGCCGCCAGTTGTCACGAAATTTGTTAAGACTTCTTGTTCCGATAAAGCCATCATTTTCCTTGGATTTTTCATCTGTTGAGTACTTTCTTGCCGCGTCTTCAAATGTAATCCGGCTTTCCCTTATCTCGGACACAATAGACTCCGCCTTTTCCTTGTCATTAATTTTCACCATCTTTATCCCGTAGAGCGCCTTTTTTAGATAGTTCTCTTTATGCTCCTCGTAAAACTGTCTCATCTCTTCTTCGGTAATATTTTCCTTATCTATCTCAGGGACGAGTCTGTCCTGCATTACCTTGAGAAACAGATCGGACATAAAGCCATGAATCTCCTGTCTGATCCACGGATCCAGGTGCAGGTTCTCTTTCAGGCCCTTGGCGATAATCATTTCCATGTTCAGGGCATGGTCAAAAACAAATTCAGGGGTCAATTGTTCGGGATTGTTTCGGTACCTGCTCTCCATCTTCAGTTTTTTATAATGGGCAGCCAGATCCTCTTTTGTAATATTTCCACCCTCGAACCGGGCAATCGTATTTTCCGCCATGTCAGACGAACAACCGCAGCAAAAAACCAGGAACATAATCACAACCACAAGTCTTTTCATATTTTCTACTTCCTCCAAAATTAAAAGTGCCTAAAGTGAGCTAAAGTGCCTAAAATGCCTAAAGTTCAAAGCTGAAAGCAAACAGCAACCAATCCCTAAATTCCAACATTCTTGACCTCTGTCCTCCGACTTCCGACCTCTGTCCTCCAACTTCTGACCTCTGACTTTATCACGCCTTCCCGTACATTGACAGCATCCCTGCAATCAAGCCCCAGGCCACAAATCCGACAATACTGCCCAGGACAATAATAAGCACTGGCTCAATCATGGCGCTCATCCTTGCGATCTTGTTTGCAAGGGCTTTTTCATGAAGATCTGCAACCGTTATCATGGCTTTGTCCAGAAGTCCGGAGTGCTCGCCGATTTTCACCATCGCGCCTACCATTGGTGTGAACGTACCTTCCCCGATAACAGCCGCAGAAAGCGGTTCCCCCGCCAGAACCCTGGAAATCATTCCTTCTATTACCCTTTTTACGGCCAGGTTTGAGATGGTTCCACTGGTTGCCCTTAAAGCTTCAATCAAGGGAATCCCGCTTTCGAGAAGTACGGAAAAGGTCTTTGCAAACTGCACGATCACCCCGAATCGAAAGACAGGGCCTATCACGGGGATCAATACCCTGTACCTGTCCACATAAAACCTCGACTCAGGCACGACCATCAGGATGATTATCGCTGCTGCAAAGCCGATAACACTTATAACGATAGGAATGGCATTGGCCGTTAAAAAATCTGCTGTATCGAGCAGGAACTGGGTATTCCATGGTAAGCTTCCCCCGCCCAGCAATGAGGTAAACTTGGGAATCACAAAGACCACCAGAAAAATTACCACGCCCACACCAACTACCAGCACTACGGATGGATAAATGAAACTCAAGATCATCTTCGATCTCAAGGCTGCCTTGCTTTCCAGGTAGTCGGAAATCCTTTCAAGAACAACATCGAGGATACCGCCCAGCTCTCCTGCACGCACCATGTTGACTGTCATTTCCGGAAACACCCTGGGATAACCGGCAAACGCGTCACTTAAAGGTATACCCCCTTCAATCTTCATCTTGACCTCAAAGAGTATCTTTTTCAGTTTTCTATTCTCTGTCTGCCAGTGCAGGATATCGATGGACTCTGTTATGGTTACGTTAGATGAAATAAGAGAGGAGAGCATGCGAAAAAAGAGAATAACATCCTTTGTCCTGACCCGGCTTATCATGGTCAAAAAGTCGGCGGGTGCAGCCTCAAAACCCTCAACCTTACCCTCAAAGCTCTCGCTTATCTCGATCAGTGAATGCCCTTTAGCCGTAACCTGGCTCGCAGCCCTGGCCTTGTCGGCCGCCGCAACAGTCGCCTTTACTTTTTTCCCGTCCGCATCAATAGCTGTATATTTATAAATCGGCATAGGTCATTCGTTGCTCGGTTCTCGTTTCTCGTTCCCATGCTCTGCGTGGGAATGCATATCTTTTGGCGCTCTGCGCTCTTTCCGTACCGCTTTTGTTGCCTTCAGCCTTCAGCCTTTCAGCTTCTTTCTTCTCGTTACTCCATCGTCACCCGCATGATCTCTTCAGGGGTTGTAATCCCTTTCCTTACCTTTGATATCCCATCCTCCCTCAGGGTTTTAAAACCTTTCTCTTTTCTGGCAAAATTACGAATCTCCTCAAAATTTGCTTCCTCCATAACCATCTTCTTTATAGCGTCATCCACACAGAGAAGCTCATAGATGCCGATCCGGCCCCTGTAGCCCATGTTATTGCAAAAATTACATCCTTTCCCCCGTTTGACATTGAACCTCTCCGCGCCGTTAATCCCAAGCATTGAAAGCTCTGCATCGCTAATATCGGTCCATTCGCTGCAATGAGGGCACACCACCCTGAGTAATCTTTGAGCCAGTACCGCACGAACGGATGCAGCCACCAGAAAGGGCTCGGCCCCCATATCCATGAGTCTGCTGAAAGCGCTGGGCGCATCGTTGGTATGGAGAGTGGAAAGAACAAGGTGGCCGGTGATTGCAGCCCGCAGGGAAACCCTAAGAGTCTCTATGTCCCGGATCTCGCCGACCATAATAACATCCGGGTCCTGCCGCAAAATGGCACGCAGGGCCTTTGCAAAGGTGATGTTCTCACCTGCATCGACCTGGGTCTGGGTTATGCCTCTTATCGTCAGTTCTACAGGGTCTTCAATAGTGGTGATATTGGTGGTTTCGGAACGAAGCATCTGCATAGAGCCATACAGGGTAGTTGATTTGCCGGAACCGGTAGGGCCTGTTACCAGCATGATGCCATGGGGTGATTTCAGATATTTCTTGAAACTTTCGAGCAGCTCCGGCTGCATGCCAAGCGAATCAAGATGAATGGCCTCATCATGGGGCGGCAGCAGCCTGAGCACTGCTTTTTCTCCGTGGACAGCAGGGATGACCGATACCCGGACATTTACCCCTTCGATATTCACATCAAGGGTCTGGGGCTTAAAATAAAAAACCCCGTCCTGCGGTTTTCTCCTCTCGGCAATATCGAGGCCTGCCATTACCTTTATTCTCGATACGAGCTTGCTGCACAGGTCGTAGGGGAGTGTTTCCGTCTTTATCATCATGCCGTCCACTCTGAACCGGATAATGAGTTCGTTCCTCCCGGGTTCTACGTGGATATCCGATGCCCCCTTGTTGATGGCTCGAAGCATGAGCTTTTCTAACAACTCTATGGCAAAACCGATATTCTCCACTTCGATCTTGTCGTTCAGATTTATGGATGTATCGTACTCCATGGTGTAAAAGAGGTTTTGCATCTTCTTGAGTTTTGTGGATGTGGTGAGAACAAGCTTCACCTGTCTATTGGCCAATCTCGATATGTTCTGGAGCAAAGCCATTTGCACAGGGCCTGCGCATACCAGCAAGAGCTCTCCTTTTTCACCCGTGCCCACAGGAAGAACCTCTGCCTTTAATGCCATTTTTTTTGGGATTGTGTTGACAATCCCCTTTCCAATGGTTTCCACCTCATGGTTGAAGAGCGGAATACCCAGAAATTCCGACAGGTACATGGCCAGTTCCTCTTCAGTTAAGAAGCCTTCTTTTACAGCAATGGTTCCGATCTTGTCCCTGACCAGCCGCTGGGAGGCAAGCAGCCCGGACAGCGCCTTGCGTGTAACAACATTTTTTTCAAGAAGAAATTCACCGAATTTATCAAATCGTGCCATAATTATCGCTGGTTACTCGTTGCTGGTTGCTGGTCAATGAAAATTGAATATTGAATATTGAATATTTGTGGAATCGCTTCGCTCTGTTCTTTTAAAAAATTGACAGAATTCCTTCAATCTTCAATCCATCTAATCCATCTAATCCGTGTAATCTGCGGAATCTGCGGAACTCAATTCCTAAATGTTTTCTTATTATTCTCCCACGAAAGCTGCTCTCCCGAAATTCTCCGGATAGAAAGCCTCTGTTTGAGAAGATCCGGGTTTTTTGCGGATGCAAGACCCACTTCCATGGTAATGCGCCCCTCGTCGATCAGCTTTATGAGGGATTGCTCCATGGTCTGCATCCCTTCGTGGATACCGGTCTCAATGGAGGAATAGATCATATCGTCCTTGCTATGACGGATAAGGTTGCAGATCCCGGGGGTGCGAAACATGATCTCCACGGCGGGGACCCTTCCGGTCTCTGACGCGTTGGGCAAAAGCCTCTGGGAGATCATCGCCCGCAGCACAGAGGAGAGCTGCTGCCTGATCTGGCCCTGTTCATTGGCAGGAAATGCCCCTACCATTCTGTTTATGGATGAAATACAATCCCTGGAATGGAGGGTTGAGAAGACGAGGTGGCCTGTTTCCGCGGCCATAATCGCTGTGCGTATCGTATCGGTGTCCCTCATCTCACCTACCAGGATCACATCAGGGTCTGCCCGGAGGGAATCCCTCAGGGCATCAACAAAAGAATCCACATCTGTGTACAGCTCTCTCTGGTTGATAATGCACTTATTGTTCTGGTGAATATATTCGATAGGATCTTCAATAGTGATGATGTTGAGCCTGGAACTGGCGTTGATATCGTCAATTACCGTTGCCAGTGTGGTTGATTTGCCGGAACCGGTCACACCGGTCACAAGAACCAGACCGTCACGAAACTTTGAGAGCCTTGAAAGGCTGTCCGGGAGGCCAAGGCTCGAGAAGGTGGGTATCCCGTCCATAAGCATCCTGAAAGCCACGCTTATAGCCCCCCTCTGAAAATATGCAGCAACCCTGAATCTCCCCACATCGTTTACGCTCAGGGCAAAATCCACAGACTTCTTTTCTTCGAGCACATCCTTGTGCCTTGGAGTAAGAAGACTGTAAAGCATATCTTTTATTTCTTCCGGAGCACAGGGATCGCAATCCATGGGATGCAGTTGCCCTTTTATGCGAAATGCCGGAGGCATGCCCGCATTGAGATGGAGGTCAGAGGCCTTCCTTTTCATGGTCTCCCGAAAGAGCCCGGTCATACTCAGCGGCCCTTGCGTCTTAGTAGATAAATTCATAATTTTTGCATGATCGGTCATTTTGCTCCCCGCTGGTTACTTGTTACCCGTAGGGGCGGGTTTACCCCGCCCGAATCAATTCGGCGGGCGGCATAAAGCCGCCCCTACAGTTTTTCATACGTTCTAATCCGTGTAATCTGCGGATCAATCTTTTGTTTTGTATTCCAGAATATTCTCTTTCTCATCCACTATCGCGGGATGGGAGCTCCTCCTGTTCAGAAATTCCTCTGATGTTTTCCCTGCCAGAGCAGGATGGGTTATCACGTGCGGGGTCAGGATAATAACCGTCTCTGTCTTGGTTTTATGTTTTATTATCTTTTTAAAGAAAAATCCGAGAACAGGAATATCGCCGAGAACAGGGACCTTTTTTTCCTCGGATTCGTCCTGTTCTTTTATGATTCCCCCGATCGCCACAGATTGACCTGATTTTGCCGCAATGATGGACTTTATTTCGGTCTTGTTCACCCCGTCCAGCGGAAAGGGGGTCGTCTTGCCGCTCTTTTCATTCAGCACATTTATTTCTGTCATATTCAGATTTGCGGTAGATATCTCTGTCTCAATATCCATGGTAATTGTGCTGTCCTCATTGATGAATGAAGATATAGTCACGTCAGTTCCAAGCTCTTCTCTCTTGATCGTTACCTCAAAGACCGTGGTTACAATATTGCCTTCGTCATCATATATGGTCTTGGTCTCCACTTCATCCCTGAGCGGTGTCTCTTCCCCTACAAAAAACTCTACCTTGCTGTTATTGGCACTCATAAGAAACGGAGTGGAGAGGATATTGACCCGCCCCTGGCTTGCAAAAAACTCAATCCGCGCATTTATAACTTCATTTGAAAACACGTAACCAAGTGTTGATGAAGCAAGCCCCGAGCCGGGCAGGGCGGACAAGGCGTGCCCGCCTTTGGAAAAACTGCCGCCTGCGCCAGCCTGCTGCGGATCTAAATAATTCATCTGGAAGAAACTTTCAAACCCATCGCCAAGAGTTACCTGGAGAATTTTTACCTCTAACAAAACCTGGTTGGTGGGCGTATCAAGGGCCTCGATGATTTTGCCCATCTCCTGTAAAAGGGTTTCATCAAGGGACCTGGCTACGATGCAGTTGTTTCTTCTAAAGACCGTAATTGTGGCGGGAAGGGGCTTGCCTATCTTTTTCGCCAATACCAGGACATCACTTTCTTTTTCCGTAATCCCCAAGGCGAGGAGTTTTTCCTTATCCTGCTCGGTCAGGACAGGTTCAGCCTCACCTGTAGTAGAACCGCCTCCTCCTGATGAACTGTCTGCCTCGACATGTCCATAGACCTTTTCACCGGAAATAGACTTAAATTCAACCTGGGCGCCCATGACAGCCTGGATGATCTTTGCAATGTCATCGGCATTGGTGTATCTCATGTAAAAAGCCCTGGTCTTTTCGTTCCTCCTCACCACCATCTCGTTTGCATATTCCTTTGCGGTCATGAGCGTGATAACCCGCAGATCCTCCCTGTACCACAGATCGTTTAACCGGCACATGGACTCAAGCGCCTCCCTTAACGGCAGGTCCTGCATATAGATGCTGATCTTTTGTTCGGCAGCGCCATTTGACGCAATCACGTTGTACCCGCACATCTCTGTCAGGATCTCGACAATAGATCCGACAGGAATATCCCTTAAAATGATCGTATGCAACATCTCCCTCATACCGAGAAGCCCGTCTTCTTTTCCGGAAAGCATCCTTTGCGCCTCTTCAATGCCGCTTACTTCTGTGCCCGATATGATCTTTACAATCGGCTTTTCTTCCGGCATTTCAGGTAATGAATCCGGTCTTTTCGGAGGCTCAAGGACTTCCTTTGCAGCAGCGATACCGCCGTCCATTTCACTTAGAGTTGCGGTGTGGGAACATCCTGCAATAGCAAACAGGAGAAATACAACGGCGATAAACAACATCCGGTTCTTATCTGTTTTCAGCATTACGGCGATACCCCATAAATCTTTTCATCAGCATCCAGAAGGATTACATTTTTTTTCTCGATTGCCTTTACTGTAAAGGTGTATTTTAAACCTTCCAAGGTTACGCAGAATTCATCTCCCGGAGATAAAACTGAATAAACCTTATGTATAAAAAAGATAGCCTTGCTGAACCTGTCAGTGGTTATGATCCCCTTCAGGTTGAGGGTAGCCAGAGCATTCTCATAGTTGTAAAGACTTTTGGAAGCCTCTTCAAATGGACTCCTCTCCTGGCAGAACCCTGTGGCGGCTAAAAAGAAAAACAAAACAAAAGTTGTTGTAATTACGATAATTGCTCTTTTCATAGGTTTCTCGTTCCTCGTTCCCACGCTCTATCATAGGAACCAGACAAAGGTCTCATTTGGTATTTGTTTTTCATTCGATGTTGGACGTTCGATGTTCGATGTTGGACGTTCATCTTTTGCTTGTTGTTTCAAATCATCAGCGTCATATTAATTTTAAGGACATCACCAACGTCACCGTTCTTTTCAATATTTATGTTCTGAATTTTCACCGAATCGGGCATCTTTTTAAGAGCAGTAAGAAACTCAAGAAAAAAATAAAACGAGCCTTCCATATCGAGATCAAAGGAGGACCAGGCAAATAAGGCGCCGGCAACCTTTCCTTTGGGGACAATGCTTTTCACTGCAAGGCGGTTTTGATCGACAAGTCTGTTTATCCTGTCGAGCAGCTCGGTAATTTCAGATTCTTTCCCTGTCGTTATAACAGTATCTTTCAGCTCGGATTTAACCTTTTCAAGCTCCTCTTTGCGCTTTTTGATTGTTCTGTTAATCGATCCTACAGATGAAACCTCTTTGATGGAATTAATCTCTTTTATAATCTTGTTCAGTTTTATAACGGTTTTTTTCAGGGCATTTGCCTGGGGGTCATAGATCTTTCCCATATAAAAATAGGTCCCCGCGATAATAATGGCGGCAATGAGACCGAATTTTTCGAGCTTGGTCAGCTTTTTCATCCACTTGCCATCCGCGTCTTTACAGAAAACTGAAAACTGAGTCTGTCTGCCTCTGTCTTCTCAATAGATTTTATCACCACGGATTCACACCATCTTTTTTCCTGCATCTTTGTGGCAAAGCCTCCTACAGAACTCAAATCCAGTGAATTGCCCGCGACGCGGTATTCCAGCTTGTTTTCCTGAACTATCGTTTCAAGAACGACGTTTTCAGGGATTAAGCCGGCAATGTCCCTGAAAAAATTGATGACATGTGCGACATCCTCATCTGCCTTATTTTTGGCAAAGGCAATTCTGTTTTTTGCAAATTCAATCTCTTTTTTGAGGTCCTCTGATTCCTTTTTTGCCTTGTCGTATTTTGAATTGCGGGCCTTTTTTTCCTTCAACTCTACTGAAAGGCTTGTTATTCTTGACTTAAAGGAACTTTCCTGCCACCTCATATACTGAAAGTGCCCGAAAAGGAATGTTCCCAGAAGAACGGTGGCTATCAGCGGCATAAGATAGGCGCTCTTTTTCAAACGGGGAACAAGGGGTTCCACATCGTTTATGCCTGTGAGCCTCTCTTTTTTTGACTTCAGCTCCCTGATGCCGGCCCCGGCCACCGTGGCATAGACCGCATTCAGACTGTCATCACCGCCGCCTGTCAAACCGGCTGCTTTTTTTAAGGTAATCGGTTCTGCCCCGTTTGCAGAAAGAGATGAAATATAATCGACAACGCGTCCGTCCCCTGCTCCGGATCCGCTTATTATAAGCGGCATGGGTTCAGGAACCTGTCTTGCCGTGAATTTCAGGGAGCTCTCCAGTTCTCCGGAGGGATTCCCTGTCAGGTGGTCAATAATTGCTTCCATGCTGACAGGAAGGGTGTTGATAAGAGTTGGGCTTTCCCCCTTCAGGATGGCAAAATTGGAGTAATCCTGTCCGATGTCAAGAATAGCCCGAGGGGCATCAAACTCCTCCATAAAGACCGGCATGTAAAAACAAACCTCAGGGGGATAGATACGGACCAGCTTGAATCCGGCAACCTTAAACCTCTCTTTTATGGCGCGATATATGTTTCTTTCCAGCACCGATACGTTGACGGCAACATCTGTCTCATCCGGTTCCGATACCATTCCGGGCTCAGCAGCAACCCTGTCCTCCTTTTTTACCCCGATAATGGCCTGCATGCCGTTTACGCCCGTGTATGGTTCTACTTCCCACTTTACCGACTCCATGAGCTGGTAATGCTTCATGCCCGAAATCTTTTTCCTGTTCATGGAGATCTCGACAGCCCTGGCAAGCGAGGTGACATATACGGCAGGGCCAGAGGTATAGTTCATCCGCGTTGCAAGGGTCTTGATGGCCTCAATTGCAGGTAGATCGTCATCTGGATCTGGTCTGTCTACCTGTGAAAAATCGAGTATTTCAAAGCCCCTGCCCTTTTTTGTAACTACCGCAGCCCTTATATGTCCACCAGCAACCTCAATGGCGAGTAATTTTTTGTCAAAAATTTTCATTTGTTATCACGAAAACACGAAGGTACGAAAACACGAAAAAAAAATAAAAGATTAAAAAATAAATAAAGAAAATTGGGTAAAGTGACCGAAACCATTTGACAGAACACACTGTTCTAAATTATTTTTCACCATTACAACCTTTCTTTTAGCTGTGATTTTAGATAGAGGTAATTTAAAATAAACAATTTATTAATCCTTTTCTGGGGCGGTGGATCAGTATTATTAGTTATAGCTCTGATACTTTATTATCTCCATCATCAGGAAAAGAAAAAAACCAGGAAACTATTGTAACATTCGACACTGGTTGCTTGTTGCTCGTTACTCGTCTACGGCGCGGCAGTAAAATCCACGGTTGCATCGAGGGTAATACTATCTATCTGATTGCTTCCTGCGCTTGTGATAATGTTATATGTATAAGTATATTGCATTTCTCCTGTATTGATCTCATCATCTCCGTTTGTGTCGTCCCAGAAGACCAGATATCTGTATCCTGTAGCGACATCGTTTGCGAAAAGAGAAGAATCGAAAGCTGGCGGCCCGACCACCCATTGACCCGTGGTTGCCGGTGGCAGAGGATCCACACTTCCGTCCGCGCCGGCGATCCTGGTCTCAGAGTAACCGTCCGCACAAAAAAAGCGCGCTTTGGTGTAAACACCCGTGCCTGCGTTGTATGTTGCATTGTTCACGGTAAATATATTTAATGAAAAATATCCCCTCCAGTCGCTTTTCCTGACAATCAGCACAACATTGTCCGCATTATGCCCGCCTGCATCATTGGGATTATATGTTGTTACATTAATCGCCTCGGTGTAGTTTGCCGGTTCCAGATAGTTGCCGCCGGTATCGTAAAAATCAAACTTACCATCAACCCCGCGGAAAAGGATCATAATGGCGTCATTTGTATCATCTTTGAAAAAGAGCACCTCCCTGTCCCAGGCATCCCTGATATACTGCTCCCCATTGAATCCCCAGGGGGTCTGGAAATATGCGTGACGCCAGCCGATGCCCCACGCCGATTCAGCCACATCGTCACCCGGACCTAGCGTCCTTGTCCATAATTCCCTAAGCTGTCCTTTTGTATAGGAAACCTCTGGCGTTGATTCATCCTTGTCATCCCAGAACGAACCCTCCCACCTGAAGAGCTTTGGCCACCGGCACACATCTCCTGTAAACCCGTCGTTCATGCCGCCGGGCGATAAGCCCAAAATGGCCCTTTTTATCCTGAGAAAAAGATCTTCGGTCTCTGTCTTTTTCTTTTCATTTATCTTCTCAAATATAGCCTCCCATTCATGGGAATATATCTTCATCACGATGTTGTCTTTGTTGTAATCGTCTTCTTCGTCATACGCTTTGCTCATGATATCATCCGAGTCGCTGACCCAGGCTGCTCCGCCAAATATCCCTTTTGCCGAATATGTTCCTTCTTTATCCGGCCCTTCTGATATGATCCAGAATATTGTGCTTCCCGGTCTGTCCTGGTCAGCGCTTATAAAAAATCTCAATGCCCTGCCCCAGCCATCCGCAAGTCTCCCGTCTGTCTGGAGAAGTCTGAAGGACTCCTTTTCGTCATAATGTTCAGCCGGGCAATCTCCGTCCTCCCATGTCCTTACCCTTTCACAAACTGGAGGGCCACCCACCCAGACCCAGCCATCTACAGGTTCAAGGCTCATATATTCAGTACAAGTTTCCGCCCAGTGCAGGCCGTCTTTCAGGCATTCATCCATGGGCGGAGCCAGATACGGGCCTTTCCATTTATCTGGATCTTCCATTTCAGTCGGGGCAGCGTCTTGTTTCGGGTCGTCCGTCCAGAGTCCTCTTGGCTGGCCCTCGTTTTCCGTCTCAAGCCCGCCGATATGATCTTTGCAATAATCGGGAGCGGCGTAATCACCGATATGATAAACATCATCTGCAGGATCGGGGGTGCCCTTGTCGTCAATATATCCGGCACCGCCGGGTTCTTTATATTCAAAACCGCCCTCGCAAACCTTGCGAAAAGGGCTGCACCATTTCCATCTCTTTTCGACGAATCTGCCTGCCGGACGAAAGCCGAAGGAAAAAGGGTCCCATGCGGGATCTTCGCATGTACAGTTGAAATCGCAACCGGAAGGGACTACGTCAGCCTTTGCCTCCCACAGGTCCGGCCATTTCTCCATATCTCCCACATAGCCGCCGATGATCCTTCTTCCGTTTGCATCAAACCTGTCAGGGTCGCCTACAATGGAGCGGCGGATCACCTCCATTCTCTCGCAGGTGATCTCTTCCCTTGCCCTGTCGTCCAGGATACCCAGGGCCGGCCATGCCATGACCGCGATCATGCCGAGGATAAAGAGAACGATCAGGACTTCGAGAAGGGTGAAGGCGTTTTCGTTGGTGGTTGCTTGTTGGTGGTTGTTTGTCAATGCCATTAACAGACGTTCCTTTAAAGTCCCCCCTATAATAAGCTGACTTTTAGCCACACATGAGATAGGGGGGTATTTTATTGAATATCGAATGTCGAACAAGGAATTATGAATGTCGAAGTAAAGTATTCTATCGTTTTTACTACTAAAAAAGATAGAGCGTAGCGATTCCACAATTCATCATTCGATATTCCTTGTTCGACATTCTGCGGTTCAGAAAAAGTACTCATAAAACCGATAGTTACTATTCCTCCTGTGCCAAGTGTGTCCTAAAGTCAGCTAATAAGAAGGGATTTAGGGTGTGTTTTTCACGTTTTTTAACTTAGCAGCCTCTCGTAAAAAAAGGCGGGGAGGAAGACTCCCCGCCAAGTTAAGGTTAAATTATCTTCGTATGGTTAGCTTTTAATTAATCAATCAGAGCAGCGACGGCCGCAAGGTCAATACCCCAGAACTCACCGTCATCTTCAGGATAGGCGTGGCCTTCTGGGCATTGGGTCGCGAATCGCCATTTTTCCTGGGCTGCAGTGATATCAAAATATCTCACCTTGTAATTATCACCATTAGCAACATAATCATAAGCAGCGGTAAGCTCATCGTCGTACTGGATGCACTCAAGCTTGTCCGCTTCCGGCCCGGCAGCAATACCTGGAATAGCAGTACCAAACGAAGCATCTTCCATCCTGGTAGCGGTTGCCTCGAGCCTGGGAAGAACCAGGTTGTAGTCGTTGTAGGTTACGTTGTCAGCATTCTGGATTCCGCCGGGGCAATGGGCGGCGTTTGAGATAACACCCGATGTGATCAGACCGCATTCAGGTCCCATTCCAAGAATGATCCTTCCAAACCAATCAGGCTCGCCCCATCCTCTTTCAGTCTTATTCGTGGCAACCCAGGTGCCGTCTGTGTTATCGGTGCAGCCGCATCCAATCATGGCAACGCCAACATTAATAGCGGGAGTCACAGGTTCCATGGACGGTCTTTCATTTGTAACAGCAATCAGAAGAACGTCATTTGTGGTATTAGCAATAGCATTGGCAACACCAGAGTAGTCGTTCAGGTTGAACATTTCGACAATTCCCATGCCTTTAAGTTCGGAAGCTTCATCAGCATTCAGAACATGGCTATGGAAATGGTTCCTGTCGTTAAACTCGGCAGATAGTACTTCCGCTTCATTATCCGGATCCTGGTCTGAAACTGCCGGAATCTGGTAAGTAGCAGCCGCAAGTGTCGCTCCATCGGTTATAACCAGGTTAGTCAGCTTGTTCGGATAGCGGTTTGTATCTTCATAGTAAGTAGACATATAGGTTATCATCCGGTTCTGGTTGGAATCGCATACCGTATCAACCGCGCTTCCGGATATACCGGCAAGTCTTGGCGCTACCATGGCGATCAGAAAACCCATAATGGTGAGGACCACCAGGATTTCAAGCAGCGTAAAACCTTTTTGGCTGTTCACTTTCTTAAATTTTTTCCTGATTTTCTTAATCATTTTTTTTCCTTTCGATTTGTTTGCCTGTGAACAACCCACCCGCAGGGCCTGTTACGGCTTTTAAGTCAATTTCCTTATGTTTCAAAATACCCTTCGGGCGCCTCGCCGCGACAGGAACTCACATCTGTTTTTGAATCACCTCCTTTCTCTTTTCTCTTTTCTTGTTGCCCGTTGCTGAACGAGCAATGAGAAACCAGCAACAAATGAACGGGCGGGCCCGCCTGCCTCGCCTGAGCGATAGCTGGCGGGTGTTCCCCCTTTTAAAAAAGAGGGACTTTTCGTTATTCCTCAGCTTTTGGAAAGGGGAATAGGAGGAATTGATCCGGTTTCCAATTTTGATGATTGCATAAAAGGTCAAAAACACCCACCTTCGTTATTCCCGCAAAGCTTGTCCTCGACCCGATCGTGGAGCGGGAATCCAATAATTACTTCCAATTTCTCTAAAATAAAAAAGGCGCAACTGAATTGCTTATCACAATCCAAGTTACGCCTTCACTTTCACC
>JAYEFW010000102.1:0-4291 GCA_034658795.1 Thermodesulfobacteriota bacterium | reverse complement strand
GGCATCATCAAGGGCTGTGGGAGGCTGGTTGGCAATAGCATTGACCGTGACGGTGACTGTGGCCGCATTTGATGCAGCGCCTTCATTATCGTTAACGGTATATGTGAATGTGTCAGTTCCGATATAAGCAGTATCAGGTGTGTATGTTACCGTGCCGTCGGCGTTGGCAACAGCACTGCCGTTGGTCGGCCCGCTTGTCACACTTACTGTTGTTGGATCAATAGTCCCATCACTATCAGTATCGTTAGCAATTACGTTGATGATCACCGGAATGCCTTCTTCAGTGGTATCGCTATCGTTCTGCGCTACAGGGGTATCGTTCTTTGGAATTATGTGGATGGTCACTGTGGCCACGTTTGAGGTCTCCGGATCCGAATCAGTGATCGTATAAGTAAAACTGTCTGTCCCGTTGTAGTTGGAATCCGGTGTATAGGTGAAGGTACCCAATGATGTCAATTCCAAGGTACCGTGGCTGACATCCCCAACCAGATTCACTGTGGACGGTTCATCGCCCAATTTGTCGGTGCCTTGACCACCATTATCAAGAAGTACGTCTCCGTTAAAAGTGTCTTCCTCAAGCATGCTTACGACATCGTCCTCAGCAACGGGTGTACGGTTAATGTTGTTCACAGTGATGGTGATAGTTTCGGTGTCGTCATCTGCTATATTTCCATCAGAGGCGGTGAAGGTGACTCCAGGATAGTTGCCATCATCTGTAAAGTCGGTGTTCCATGTAAATGTGCCTGTGCCGTTGCCGTTGTCCGTGAAGCTGGCATCATCGGGCAGATTCGATGGTGTAAGAGTCAGAAAATCATTGTCGTGATCAGTGGCGCTGACCGTAAAATTCAGCGTCTGGCCTTCATCAACCTTCTTGTCAACAATATGGGCAAGCTTGGGGGGAGCTGCAAAAGCAACCGACCCGAAACACAAAAACATGAACGTAACCAATAGCACAAAAGCATTACGACCTAAAAAGTGAACTTTAGTTCCCATCTTTATAATTCCTCTGCCTGGCTTGATTCGTTCAATAATTTATGTGTTTCGCCATCTCTCTTTAGCCGTCCCGAATGAACTACGGTAAACGAGCCAAATAAAACCATGATAGCGATAAAAATTACAAGGATTTGCATAACGGACTCTCTCTTTGTTTGGTTCAGCCGTAAAATAGTTTTGATAAAAAATTGTATACTTACCCATAGACGCAATAAACGTGCCAGCAATGTGATACCTTTTTCGTTAATTTATTTAATCAATATTTTATTTGAATTATTAAGAAGTTACAAAAAAACTAAAGCTGTAACTTTTCAATATCGTGGGGGGGTTGTGGAAAAAGAGAACTTAAATCTATGAAATTCATTTCACATTTAGTTTTCATGAAGGATAATTTTTTACGCCTTTACCACGGCTATATCCAATCGTATCCAACTCGTTTCATAGTAGATCGCGCAATACGCCAAACCCAAAATTTCTCAAAAAGTGTCAAATCGGTTTTCCAGCTATTCGGTTTCCCCTTGCGGACAAAACCATCAAGCTCCTTAACAAAATCACTATTAGTTTTCAGTGACTTCACGCCTTTAGGAACTTTTGTACCTCCGGTAGGTAATACACGCTGTTTCTAAGCTGTTTTTTCTTATTGCATTCTCTATGTCATCTTTAAAGGTAAAGAAGAGAGCCGCGCTGCTTTCCCATCTGCCGGGACCAGCCCGATTATTGTTCGTTGTAATTCTTAAATGTTGTCCGAAATTTTATTGATTTTACTTAAAGTCTTATGAATTAAGGATTCAAACAGAAAAAACCATGTAAGAACCTCAAGTTGCCGGAGTTATATAATTAGTATTTTTTAAGGCGTTGTAATTAAAGGGTATTTCAAAACATCAAATATTGAAAATTTGTACCATTTTCAATATTATACAGATTGTATAAATCCTTATATAATAAGGGGTCGATAGTTTTTATTTTAACAAAACCACTATCTTCAGGTTCTAACAACCTAATTTACTTATAATCCTATGTTTTATAAGCCTTTACAAGGATACTGTCAAATTTCGAGCAACATTTAAGTAATTTTTTTTGCCGGCTAATATGATTTGATAAGCGGTCTGGCATTGATTTCGGTCACCTCGATACTCCGTGGCAAGCTAAGCGCTTTGATTGCTATAGCAGCTACATCCTCAGGCTGCATTAAGAGTTCGGGGCGATAATCTCTTCCCTCCATTTTGAAAATGGCCGCCTGCATCGGGCTGGCGGTGCGGCCGGGATACACACTCAGAACGCGCAAACCATCTGCATTTACCTCCTGCCGAAGGCTATCAGCGATAGCCTTGAGTGCAAACTTGGTCGCAGAGTATTGTCCCACGTTAGGACCGGCATTCTGGCACGCGCTGGAGTTGATGAACACTATTTGCCCCCGACGTGATCTAAGCATTGGCAACAAGGCCTGTGTCAGGGCATAGGGTGCGCGAACATTGATTTTATACTGCCTGTCAAAATCTTCAACAGAAGCCGACTCAAGATGGCCAAAGGAAATAACGCCTGCGCTATGTATTAGAAGATCAACACACGAAAATTCCCGATAAAGGCAATCTGCAATCTTCCGTATGTCCTGGTCTACTGTTAGATCAATTTGATAACACAGCACTTGAGGTGTGGTCTTCCGAGCCACCACGGCAACTTCTTCCAGTGTCTCTAATTTACGGCCCAAAAGGCAAGTCTTCACACCCTTTGCTGCAAGATCAAGCGCAATCGCTTTGCCTATGCCACTACTGGCTCCCGTTATTACCGCTATTTTGTCCTTCAAAGATGTCATTTTTCGGGATTATCCGACAAATTCCTTTAACAAACCGTGCTCAGCCAGTATATCCGCTGCTCCTTTTATTAGATCAAACCCTAACTTAGCTCGCTCTGAAATATCCATTAACGAGTTTTTACCATCGGACAGGTTCAAGACCCAGAGCATAGCAAGTTGAAAGGCCTTGTTATCATCGTGCCCGCCTGTTTTGTGGTATAGCCCTCTTTTACCTAATTGGGGTTCACATTTAGGGTTCTGATTCAAATATTTCTTATTGTTTCCGAGTATATTCAAAACAGCCAAATACGTCGAAAAAGAAATCGCGAGGTTTTCTAGTTTAACAAAATCAAGATTATCGGCTGATGTATGATATTCAGAAAATTGCCCGTGCGGCGTTCTCATCAGACAACCTACAGGGAGATCAAATCCTGGCGAGCAATACTGTCGCTCGTCATAGCCATAAGGAAAGAAATCAATTATTTCGAAATCGTTATTCGAATGTTTTAGAACATGGGCTACAATTTTATCTATATCCGCATCCTGTTGACGCGTTTTCTTATATGTAAATTTTCCGGAATCTCCAACACAGACAACTACCAGCCCATGTTTTATTTTTGAAACCTTTGGTTCGTTCAAGCAAAGCCAGGTGATGGATCCAATGGTGCCGGGGATAAATAAGAATCTATGGGAGTATCTCAAAGATGCCTGAGACAAATATTTGGCTAATGACGTAGCCAGAACAATGCCAGACAGATTGTCATTACAAAGCGAAGGATGGCAAATATGTGTAGAGATTAAGACTTCATCTGAAATTTCACCTTTAATATAATATTCGCCATAAGTTAAGTGACCATTTTCCAATGAAGAATCAATGTAAACTTCATAAGTGTCTTCTTCAAGTTTTATAAATTGATTATGACTTATACAAAAGCCCCAATTTTCACTGTAATATGAAGTTCGATACGGAATCCAGTCCGGATGTTCTGGCAGAGTGAAAAGGTGTTCTTTTAGTTCTCTCAAAGAAACTTTCTTTTGAATTGGCACGCTATAATTCAAGATGTGTAAGCTCGATTTTTTAAAGTCTATTATTTTTTCACCCTTTGAGTTTTTTACATAAGCATCTTTGATATTCCATTCCTTTGGCACAGTCCAATCGAACACTTTAGTACCCGAAGCAACTTCGTGAACTTCTATTGGGACTATTCTTTTTATTTTACCAAGTGTTTCTCTAACGCCATTGCCGGTTATGCTGCGACAAATTGGGTATAACTCAGACATTAGCTGATACATTTCTTTGCCGATTTGAGTAATATCATCATTTGTTATGCGATATGATGCGTTCATAGTTGTAAGCGCTATAAAAGCTTTAGGTCCCAAAATCAGGATATTGATTATCCCTTTCTGAGATTACTGTAACATCTCCTGGCCACACGATGCCAAAAGCCGGATCACTCCATCTGACACCCCTGGCACAATCAGGGGCGTAAAACTCAGACATCTGAT
>JAYEFW010000101.1:2480-4297 GCA_034658795.1 Thermodesulfobacteriota bacterium | reverse complement strand
CCTTTCAGTCAAGCGAAAAGAGAAGTTCCCGCTGATCGCAAGAAAAGACTTTACAGAAGATATAAAAGCATCCGAAGCCCTGCTGAAAGAGATTTGCCAATTTGCCTGTGAAGCTAACGAGGTTCTGGCTCACGCCGGCGTGAAGCTTATGGACGCCCTGGACAGGGGCACGGTTGATGCCTCAGTCCTGTTGTCAAAAACCCTGAACGAAGATGACCTTTATTTTGATGAAACAGCAAAAAATCTGGGAATTGACAAGGAGGTTCTCCTTTTTATGGCACATAGGAGTATAAAGCCATGCCTTTCTCTTTGTGCTGAACAATTAGCCACTTATATAGGCAAGGACACACTATGGGGGAAAGGGTATTGTCCTGTTTGCGGCAGTCCTCCAGCCATATCCATACTCCGCGGTGAAGGAGAGCGCTTCCTCTTTTGCAGCTTTTGCGACCACGAGTGGCATAGCCAAAGAATATATTGTCCGTTCTGCGAAAATAAGGATCAAAAAACATTGCACTATTTTTTTAGCGAAGAAGAGGAGTATCGGGTGAATGTGTGTGATAAGTGCAAAAGGTACATCAAGACCATTGATACCAGGGAAATAAAACGTCCTGTGTACCCTTTTTTAGAACAGGTCGCGACATTGCACCTCGATATGCTGGCCCAAAACCAGGGACTTCAAAGCGGACATCCACTATGGCTCCAAACATAGACCACTATAATCGCAGGATTTCCTACCTGAGGGTCTCTGTCACAGACCGATGCAACCTTCGCTGCATCTACTGCCTGCCGGTAAAAGATCTGAAGCTGCTTGATCATGCTGAGATCTTGAGCTACGAAGAGATCCTGGATGTCATTATAGCCGGCACTGAATGCGGAATAAGGAAAGTGCGTCTGACAGGCGGCGAACCCCTGGTCCGTAGAAATTTTGTCCGGTTCGTTGCATCCGTGTGCCGGATACCTGAGCTCGAGGATGTCAGCATCACCACAAATGGTGTGCTCTTAAAGGAAAGAGCCAAAGAAATTTTTGATGCAGGCGTTCATCGCATCAATATCAGCCTTGACACACTTAACCGCTTGAAATATGCCAAAATCACGGGATATAATTGTTTTGATGAGGTCTGGGAAGGGCTTCAGGAAGCTGAGGCAGTTGGCTTTTCGCCTATAAAAATCAATGTGGTGGCTATCAGAGGTGTAAATGATGATGAATTCCATCAACTTGCCGAGTTGTCTGTGAAAAAGCCTTATCAGGTTCGGTTCATCGAGTACATGTCAATCGGGCATGACAGCAAGTGGAAGCATGAAAAATATATCTCTTCAGATGAAATCAAATCCAAACTCGAGCCCATTGGTCCCCTTCACAAAATTCAGCGTGCAACCCACGACGGGCCTGCCGAAAGATATCGATTTGAATCAGCAAAAGGCGAAATTGGTTTTATTAGCGCTCTCAGCCACCACTTCTGCCCTAGTTGCAACCGCATGAGACTCACAGCCGACGGCAAACTTCGCCCCTGCCTTTTTGCCGACAATGAGGTGGACGTCAAGACGCCTCTCAGGAATAAATGCACCCGGCAAGATTTGAAGGAACTGTTTCGGGAAGCTATCGCCAGGAAACCAAGGCAACACCACGTCATGATACCGGATGGTGGAGAGTGCCTTCGTCCTATGTATGCCATCGGAGGATAGCGTGAAAGGTTATTTTTTAGATGAGAGTATTGATTATAGGAGCAGGTAAGACCTCACGCGAACTTTTGCGCAGACTTGGCAAATTCTGGGATGTCACGCTTGTCGATAAATCGGACAAACATTTTCCATATTTC
>JAYEFW010000101.1:0-2380 GCA_034658795.1 Thermodesulfobacteriota bacterium | reverse complement strand
GGTTATTTTTTAGATGAGAGTATTGATTATAGGAGCAGGTAAGACCTCACGCGAACTTTTGCGCAGACTTGGCAAATTCTGGGATGTCACGCTTGTCGATAAATCGGACAAACATTTTCCATATTTCAAAAAGATGAAGCCGGTAAAAAAGCTGATTCTTGGTGATGCATCGAGTAACATTGTCTTGCAAAAAGCAGGGATTGACAAAACCGATTTTTTTGTGGCAGTCACCAACCGTGATGAGAGTAACTTCGAAGCCTGCGTTCTTGCTCAGAAGCACAAAATCAAGAACATAATAAGTATGATAAATGACTCAGATAATCTTCAAAAATTTCGAGAACTTGGTGTCAGGGTCATATGCGGCTCCTATATAGTAGCTCACCAAATAGAAATATTTCTGGAAAGTCCAATGATGTTGATAAACAGCATAGGAGAAGGGCGAGGTGAAGTATTGGAGATCAAAGCGCTTCGCAATTCTCCGGCTGTGGGCAAATCGCTACGGGACATTCGTCCTAAAGATTGGCTGGTTGGAGCAATATACCGGAAAGGAGAAATACTTATTCCTCGTGGAGATACCACAATCCAAAAGGATGATCTAATTACCATAGTAGGCCATAGCAGCCTTTTCAAAACGGTCTCCAAGCTCTTCACTCTCGATGTCCCTAAATTTCCTTTAGAATACGGGAAAAACATACTGGTTCCTGTGCGGGATAAACAAGACATAGAAACATCTGTAGAAGAGGCTATCTATCTGACCAAGGATTTCAAGGCATCAAAGATCATTTTTCTTGTTTTATCAGAGGTAGTATCTATAGAACACGAGGCCATCATACAAAAAATTGTTCAACTGGCAGAGGGAAAAGTAGAATTTGACATAAAAAGGATTGAAAAAGAAAATGAGTTGGAAGAAACTATTATTGAAATGACCCGTCATGAAAATATTGGTTGTGTCGTTACTAATCTTTATAAAATTGGTATACTCGAAAAACTTATGGGTACAAGCAAAGTAGTTAATCTTGCGCATCGCATTAATTGTCCGCTTCTGGTAGGAAAAAAGCGATTCCCCTATAAAAGCATCCTGGTGCCTGCTAATGCAACCAGAGCTGCGGAACTGGCTGCGGAAGTAGCTGTTGACATCGGCCGAATTGCCGAAGCCAGGGTGGCAACGGCCAGTGTTTCTGATCCGGTATTTATGGCCAGTAAAGACTCGGTAAAATGGGCTCAAACTGCCTTGCGTCATGTACGGCATATAGGTGAGATGCACCATTTTCCTATCGAAGAAATATTGCTTGAGGGAAACCCGATAAAAGAGATCGCAAACACTGCTGAGGATTTTGATCTCATTGTTATGGGCAGCTCCACCAAAGGAATGTCAATTCTCAAACCAAATGTTGGTGAGCACATTATTCATAAAGCTAAAAGCTCTATCCTGATCGTAACGTCTTAGAGCCAATTCATCAGTTTTCAAAACAGGCTCTTAAGGATTCCTATGGAAATCAATCAGGCTTCCAGCCTAATTATCATCTCCCTTGCTGTTTTTATCGTACCGATCCTGTCCTGTTACCTGAAAATTCCATCAATTGTGGGAGAAATACTTTTTGGGATAGCTATCGGTAAAAGTGGACTGGGTCTTATCATGTCCGGCGAATGGCTTTCATTTTTAGCGCACTTTGGGTTCCTTTTACTTATGTTTCTATCAGGATTTGAGATTGACTTTGAGTATCTGGAAAAGCAAGGGCGAAAGCAGGTGGTTTTCGCTCTATTTATTTTTTTCTGCACAGTTTTTCTGGCTTATTTGTTTTCCACACTTATGGGATTCGGTTTTTATATGACGCTTATTTTGTCAACCACCTCTCTGGGATTGGCAATACCTACATTAAGGGAGACAGGGCTTTCCAAATCGCTAATAGGCCAAAACATCATCCTTGCCGCTATAATAGCTGATTTTCTGACTTTATTTGGTATTGCTATTTATTCTCTTTTTTATCAACACGGTTTTTGCTGGGAGATGCTCAAGCCCGGGCTTATCTTTGTCTTTGCAGCTTTAGTTCTATATCTTCTCAAACGCCTGGCATGGTGGTATCCGGAAAAATTTGTCCGACTCATTAAGAGAGAGGATCCAGTAGAAACAGGAGTAAGGGCAAGCCTGGCATTACTTTTCGTCTTTGTTGGTTTTTCGGGCATTCTGGGAATAGAACCTGTTCTGGGAGCCTTCCTGGGTGGAGCGCTCTTTTCCTTAATTTTCCGTTATCGCGGTGTGCTGGAAGAAAAACTCATGGGCTTTGGTTATGGATTTCTTATTCCTATCTTTTTTATACATGTAGGAATGAATTTTGATCTTCGAGTTCTTTTGGAGTGGCAAATATTTTTAAATGCAGCC
>JAYEFW010000100.1:0-16475 GCA_034658795.1 Thermodesulfobacteriota bacterium | reverse complement strand
AACAAGATCCTGCAAGGTTCTTTTTTAACGATCTCTAATGCGCTCAAACAGTTTCCTGTTTTGAATGTATCATACCTGAAGCTCATTTTCAGCCGATAGAGTGTTGCAAAAACTCATTATGAAATTAACCTGAAATATTTGGATGGATATGGGTTTGTTATAGGTTAACGGGGTTTACTTTTTTTTTCCTATGGGGTACAAATAATGAATCTGGTTTACAGTTAACGGTTTTATGCTTTGGTCAACTGTGAACTGTGAACCGTAAACGATTACAATTTTGGTACGCCTGGCAGGATTCGAACCTGCGACCTACGGATTAGAAGTCCGTTGCTCTATCCATCTGAGCTACAGGCGCACATAAACTTATTGTAAATAAAAATATCACATGTTCTATTGTATGTCCATAAAAAATAAGGCTTAAATAATAGAGTAGCCGAGTAGTTAACCAATATCAAAATGAAGAAAAAAAAACAGTCAATAAAAAAAGATAAAAAAAGTATTACCGTCAAAAAGAGGGCGAATAATAATTCCGCAAGCCAATCTTCTGAAAATACTCTTGTTAAGTTTGACCCCCTTCAGAAATATTTGCAGGAAATCAGTAGATATAAGCTTCTTACAAGAGAAGAAGAAAGGGAGCTTGCTATAAGAGTACGCGAGCATGGCGATAAAGAAGCAGCATACATTCTATCCACTTCCAACCTCAGACTTGTAGTAAAGATCGCACTGGAATTTCAGAGAATTTGGATGCAGAATCTTTTAGACCTGATTCAGGAAGGAAATATCGGGCTTATGCAGGCTGTCAGAAAGTTCGACCCTTATAAGAATGTTAAGTTTTCATATTATTCTTCATTCTGGATAAAGGCATATATTCTTAAGTTCATAATGGACAACTGGCGCCTTGTAAAAATCGGTACGACACAGGGGCAGAGAAAACTTTTTTTTAAATTAAAAAAGGAAAAACAGAGACTTATAGATGAGGGGTTTGATCCAAAGCCTAAGCTCCTTTCGCAAACTTTGGGCGTTTCAGAACGAGAAATTGTGGACATGGAACTGAGGCTGAATGGTTGGGATACATCTTTAGATGCGCCCTTAAAAGAAGATTCAGATACTGAGAGGATTGAATTTTTAAGCACTGAGGATGAATCTATAGAGGAAAAAGTGGCCAAAAAGGAAATCGAGGAACTCCTTCATAATAAGATTGAAATATTCAAAAAGAAAATGAATAAAAGAGAACTCGAAATATTTAATTTGCGCATTTTTTCCGATGATCCAGCCACATTACAAGAGATTGGCGATCGCTATGGAATATCAAGGGAGAGAGTTCGACAGATTGAGAAAAGTCTAATAAAGAAGTTAAGAGAATTTTTTAAACGCGAAGTATCTGATTTTGATTCTTATGCTTTTAAAGATGAAGGAATATTATAAATGAAGTCGAAGTTATTCAGAGTATCTATTTTATTTATAGCCTTCTTGTTTTATCCGGCTTGCACTTTAATTAAGTCGATAGCTCCGGGCGATGAAGTGTCGGTTAAAAAAACTGAAAATCGTTATTATAACTATATAGAAGCTCATCTGAACATAAAGAAAAATAATTTAGATAAAGCTATCTATTACCTGACTAAAACGATTAAAGACGACCCTGAAAATTTATATCTGCAAAGAGAACTTGCGATTTTTTACCTTATGCAGAAAGACAATTTAAAAGCACTGAAGATTGTTAAAAATATTGTGGACAAAAATCCAGGCGATATAGAAGCTCTTATTATGTATGGTAGAATTAAACAGAGCCTGGAGCAAATCGATGATGCTAAAGAAGCATATGAAAAGGTCATTGCCAATGATCCGGCCCAGAAAAAAATATATTTGATTCTTGGTGGTATTTATATGGAAGAAGGCGATTTGGGCAAAGCCTTAAAGACATATAAACAGTTGGTTGATAAATATCCTGAATTTTATGCAGGGTATTTTTTTATTGGAAAGATTTATGCTGAACATGGCAAAATAGTTGATGCTGAAAAAGAATTTCTAAAAGCATTAGATTTGGAGCCTGACCTTGAGGAAGTCAGATTCGAGTTGATTGAACTTTATAAAAGTCTGGGGGAAGAACAAAAGACCATTAAAACATACAAAGAAATTCTGGAAATAGATTCAAATAACATCAGAGCTACCCTTGAGCTTGGTCTTCTTTATTATAAGAATGGAATGATTAAAGATTCAGACAACCTATTTAATGACTTGGCTGCAAAAAGTTTGTCTGATTCTGAAGTTATAAAAAAAGTCGCTCAGATATGTTTGGATAAAAAGAGATATAATGATGCTATTATTGCCATAGAAGGAATGTTAAAGAGTTTGCCCGGCAGTTCAGATATTCATTATGCCGCAGGCATGGCATATAATGCAATTAATGATAAAGAAACAGCAATAGTCCACTTTAAACAGGTGCCGCAAGATTCAAAATTTTATCAAAATTCAGTAATACAGATTTCTTTTCTATATCGGGATTTGGGAAAAATAAGGGAAGCTATTAATTTTTTAGAAAATCTAATAAAAAATATTCCTGACAAACCGGAACTAACGCTTTATCTTGCTTCGTTTTATGAAGAGAATGAAGAGTTCTATAAGGCTGAAAAAGTTCTTAAGAAAGCAATCGAAATTGATCCGGATAATATTGAACTCCATTTCCGCCTCGGAGTTGTTTATGACAAGTGGGATAAAAAAGACGTTGCAATAGAATCGATGAAGACGGTTATAAGCCTTGAGCCTCATAATGCAAATGCTTTGAATTACGTAGGTTATATCTATGCAGAGCTTGGGATAAATCTTGATGAAGCCGAACGTCTTATAAAAGAAGCATTAAAGCATATGCCTGATGATGGTTATATTACTGACAGCCTGGGATGGATATATTACAAAAAAGGACGTTACAAAGATGCGCTTAAACTTCTGAAAAAGGCGATAGATTTGGCTCCTGATGATCCAACTATTTTGGAACATCTGGGCGATGTTTATTTAAAAATGACTAATAAAAAAAAGGCTCTTATGTTTTACGAACGTTCTCTATTGAAAAGAGAAAAGGATAGGGTGGATATTGAGAAAAAGATTCAGGATCTGAAGTGACGGCTTTGTAAAAAGCCATTAGCGGTTAGCTCTTAGCTAAAGGCTAACCGCTAAAAGCTAACTGCTAAAAAACGGTGTTTTGAGTTTTCGTCTAACCACTAAGTTACACGAGTTTATCGAGTGAAACACGTAACCATATTACTTATCGCTGTTTTTTTTTCCGCATGTTCTTTTTTTACGGGAAGAATTGTTGAGGAGCCTCCTGAATTATTAGACACAGCCGCTATAATCGAAGTTAATAATCTTATTTCAACTATTAGACTTAAAAACAGAAACCTTAAAACATTTAAAGGCATTGGCAAAATAACATTTTGGGAAGAAGATAAAAAAAGTATTGCTTCAGGCATTGCATGGCTTGGGTCTGACCCCGACATGATACGAATAGCCATTTTGAACATTTCAGGCCAACCTTTATTAAGCCTCGCAAATGACGGGCAATGGTTTTATTTTTTATCCCATACTGATAATAGCTTTTACAAGAAACGCTCTTCATATTCCAACCTGAAAAAAGCAATTCAAATACCTATAAAACCTGTTGAAATAGTATCATTACTCGCCGGCCGTATTCCGCTTTATGAATATCATGCAGCTAATATTATCAGAAATAAAGAGCAGGGATATGTAATTGTTTTAAAAAAAAGAAGTGGAAATGTGATTCAAAAAATTTATCTTAATGAAGATAAAAAAGATATCAAAAAGATTGAGTTATTTGATGGAAATGAAAAATTATTATATTTTGTAGTAATTGATAGCCTGCAAAAGATAAATAAATATCATGTTCCTTTGAAGCTAAGTGTATCAAGCGATAATGGCAATGGATTCAAGATTGATGTTCACAAATACTGGACAGATGTTTCTGTTAATCCATCAATGTTTGTGCTGACACCGCAATGAAGCGGTTTGGGCATGCTAATGAACATGGACGAAATAACCTTGGCTACTACTATTATATAACTATGATTGATTCAAAAAAAGTTATTGCCATAGAGGCACGTCTTAGAGATTGCAGGAATGTAATTACTTTGGGAGTTCGACCAAATTTTTCTGATTACAGCCCTCAAGAGGCGGATTTAATTAGAAGCGCAAAAAAAATATATTACCCGACAACTTTTTATGCAGATTTGTTTGACGCAATGGGAAAAAGCACTTTCCCAAGTTATCACACATACAAGTGTGTTCAGGACAAGATTAAACAGACAGCGTTGTTTGATCTGCTGGAGATATCTCATCCCAGAACGCGGGTGTTTTACGGAAAGCGTCAGAAACCCACTATTACAGAATATTTTAAATTTCCTTTTATTGGTAAAGTAGCAAGAGGATCCGCCATGGGGATAGGGGTTTACCTTATAAAAAATAAAGATGACCTTTTTTCCTACTTAAATATTGTTACTCCCGCTTACATTCAGGAATACATACCATCAGATCGCGATATAAGGGTGGTTGTTATTGGAAATAGAATAGTTCATGCTTACTGGCGGATAGCACCTCCTTCTGATTTCAGAAGTAATGTCTCAGTGGGAGGGAGTATTAGTTTAGACCCTGTTCCAGAGGAAGCCCTTGATCTTGCACTTCATACCGCGCAGAGCTGCAAATGGAATGATGTAGGCATTGATATCTGTATGTATAAAGACAAATATTATGTTCTTGAAGCAAATATGAAATATGGGAAGGAAGGCTTTCGAAGGGCAGGAATAGATTATATTAAACTCATGGAAGATATGATTGAAAATGAGGAGCTATAGACTTTTCAGATAATTAATTTCACAAGGCCAGAAGGAGGAAGGCGTATTAGTTATACGTCAACGACTGATAACACAGTGAAATTATTTATCTGAAAGTATATATAATAAAAATGCTTTTGGATAATATAAAATTGGCTTTAAATCAGCGGGAAGCTGAGTCCTTATCTCCTTTAGCTGTTTTAAACTCCAAAGGCTTTCGTCGTTCACATGAAGAAAAGCTTAAACATGGATATCGTCAGGCCTTTTCTCTCGATGTCGATAGAATTCTTCATGCTCTTGCATATACAAGGTATATTGATAAAACCCAGGTGTTTTATCTTATTGAGAACGACCACATAACTCACAGAGTGCTGCACGTTCAGCTAGTATCCAAGATAGCCAGAACAATAGGTCGTTTTCTTGGATTAAACGAGGATCTTATTGAGGCAATATCTCTTGGGCATGATATTGGGCATACTCCTTTCGGGCATGATGGTGAAAGGTTTTTGTCTGAGATATGCAAATCTTACGGCATTGGATATTTTTTACACAGCGTTCAGGGCGTGCAGTTTTTAGATAGGGTAGAACGAAAAGGAAAAGGATGGAATCTATGTCTTCAGACTCTGGATGGAATACTTTGTCATGATGGAGAGATACATAATGAAATGCTTAAGCCTGAGCGAAATAAAACCTTTAAAAAATTAGATGAAGAGATTGCAGCAAAAAAAACTGCGCCGGATATGCAACTGATTCCCATGACTCTTGAGGGCTGTGTTGTACGCATGGCAGATACCATCAGCTACGTTGGAAGAGACATGGAAGACGCCATAAGATTGAAAGTAATTAAACGTTCCGACATCCCGGAGGATATTGTAAAAATCCTGGGAAATACGAACGGAACAATTGTATATAATCTTGTTACGGATATTATAGAAAACAGCTTTCAAAAAGCATATACAGCATTTAGTCCTGAAATATCTGATGCCCTGAAAAGCCTGAAGGGTTTTAACCTCGAATATATATATATGAATTCAAAAATTAAAACCAACCTGGACAGAATAAAAGAACTTTTTGAAATGCTTTTTGAAAGATATCTTAATGATGTTGAAAACGAGAATCATTCGTCAGTGATTTTCACAAGATTTTTAGAAGATATGTCATACGATTATATTGAAAATCACAGCAAAGAAGAAATTGTAAGAGACTTTATTGCCGGTATGACGGATAAGTATTTCTTGAGACAGTGTCCAGTTGAAATGAGACCGAAAATTCAAATAAAATAAAAAAACAGTGATCAGTGATTAGTGATCAGTGGTCATAAGCACCAAGTTGTTTTTTGCCTATGAGAGATTAAAAAATTGGTAACACTTTAGCTTTTTAAAACGAATTCAAACTTACGGATTTGTTTTGAACCGCAGAATATCGAACAGGGAATTATGAATGTCGAAGTAAGGTATTCTATCATTTTTACTACTATAAAAGATAGAGCGTAGCGATTCCACACTTCATCATTCGAAATTCCTTGTTCGATATTCGATATTTTTCTCGTTCCCATGCTCCAGCGTGGGAATGCATATAACCCTGAGCCGTAAACCGTGAACCATTACAATAATATGCATAAAAACCGTACCTACCGCAATCCGGTAAAAAAAAATGATCTGGTCTCCTTTAATGTGGTCGTTAAAGAAACAGATTTGTTTATACATGCAGGGGAAATCCTTGCGGATAAAACAACGGAATTGGTTTTGAAATATAGAGGATATATTGAGAGTTATATTAACAGGTATCCTGAATTTGAAAAAACACTTAAACCGTGGCAAATTAACGGTCCTGCACCGGGCATAGTCAGAGATATGGTAAATGCCGGCAATAAAGCAGGTATTGGGCCGATGGCTGCGGTTGCCGGCGCAATTGCAGAATATGTTGGACTTGATCTTTTATCATCTTCTGATGAAGTTGTTGTAGAAAATGGAGGCGATATTTTTTTAAAGACTAATGAACCGGTTAAAATCGGTATTTTTGCAGGCAAATCTTCATTAAGCTTACGTATTGGATTTCGAATAGATTCAATAAAAAAACCTGTTGCTGTGTGTACATCATCAGGCACTGTCGGACATTCATTAAGCCTTGGCAATGCTGATGCTGTATGTGTATTATCAGAATCATGCCCTCTTGCCGATGCAGCGGCAACTTCAATAGGCAATCATATTAAATCAAAAGCTGATATCCCAAAGGCAATTGATGTTGGGAAAAATATTGAAGGAATTGATGGTATTGCAATTATTATGGGTGACGAAATAGGCTTATGGGGAAATTTGGAACTAATAACTGTAAATAGTCGAGCAGTTAACCAATCGACCAAGGTCAAAGAGAAAAAAAGGTTGAGTTTCATAACGGAAAAGAGTAAAAAAACAGGTATCGGGAATCAGGCGTTGGGTGACAGCAAATGAAAACTGGTTTGAAAACTCAGAGATTAACCAGAGGCAGCGGACAATTAAATTTAAGAACGTCTGAAACTCGCGCATAAGTGAGCCTAAAGAAAAAAGAGTATTAATATCAGTTAGAAAAATAGAACGTTATGGCTTGAGTTTATCCTTTTAACAAAAATATACAAAAGTGCCTCTTTTTTCTTAATGCTCACCAATACGCTCAAACAGTCAGCCGTTTTAAATTTAAATGCCCGCCACCTCTAATTGTTAACAAGTTACTTTTGAGTTTTCAAATTTCTGATAAAGAATTTGTTTCTTTGAACATAAAGCTATGTATTATGTTTTTAGATATAACGACTTGACATGACAGGAGAAACAATATGAGAAAGTTTAAGATCGGTTTCTGGGCAATTATTTTTGGATTATTTGGAATAGTTATTTTTCAGAATCAGGATTTTTTTATGGCAAAACAAATTTTGAGCATAGATTTTATTTTTACAAAGTATGAGACACCTGAATTGCATAGAGCGATCCTTTTTGGTGGAATTTTTTTGACAGGATTTATTATCTCATATATATTTACGCTGATCGACAGGCTCAGATTCAGAAAAGTTGTAAAAAGCCTTGGAGCTGAAATAGATTCACAAAATGAAAATATAACATTACTTATCAATGAATTAGAATCAGTAAAAGGCGGTTCATCCGGCAATAACAAAGAAAAAGAGGAGGAAGAAGAGCAAAAGATTGCATGAATCTTTCTAAAGTAACTCCCATGATTAAGCAGTACTTATCCATCAAGGAAAAGTATGCTGATTCAATACTTTTTTATCGAATGGGAGATTTTTATGAAATGTTTTTTGAGGATGCAAAGACCGCATCCAAGATACTTGAGATAACTCTAACTTCAAGAAACAAGAAAGACGAGTATCCAATTCCAATGTGCGGTATTCCTTTCCGTGCCGCACAAAATTATATTGCACGTCTGATAAATAATGGCTGCAAAGTAGCAATATGTGAACAAGTTGAAGATCCAGCGGCATCAAAGGGGCTGGTAAAAAGAGATGTAGTCAGAGTTATCACCCCGGGAATGATTTTAGATGACGAATTATTAGACGAAAAATCAAATAATTATATTCTTGCTATAGCTCGCGACAATGCCATTGGCCTTTCATGTTTAGATATATCAACCGGAACTTTCAGGGTGTATGAATCTAAAGACTTTCATTCAGTTATAGATGAAGCCCTCCGCATATCCCCAAGCGAAATTTTACTCCCCAACTCAATAAAAAACGACCCCCTTTTTTTTCAGATCAATAATGCTTTATCAGAAAAATCTATAACCTTTTTAGATGACAAAGTTTTTGAGCATAGAAAAGGAAGAGAACGGCTTATAAAACAATTTAAAACAGCTTCACTTGAAGGTTTTGGATGTGAAAAACTAAAGTCAGGTGTCAGTGCTGCCGGGGCACTTATATTTTATGTGCTGGATACCCAGAAGCAGCAGCTTGATCATATTACCGGAATAGAAACATACAAATTAAGTAATTATCTTGTAGTTGATGACATTAGCTGCAGAAATCTTGAGCTTATAAAAAATATTCGTACTGGTTCAAAGCCCGGCACCCTTATCAATATAATTGACAGGACAATAACTTCCATGGGAGGCAGGCTGCTTAAAACATGGATAAGATACCCCCTGATCGACATACATAAGATAAAATTAAGACACGATGCTGTTGAAGAGGCAAAAGACAATATACAAGTACGCAAAAGACTGAGAGAGAGTTTAAAATCGGTTTATGACCTTGAGCGTCTGGGCAGTAAGATATCCATGGGGCATTCAAATGCACGTGATCTTATTGCTTTAAAACAGTCAATTCAAAGTCTGCCGGATATCTGTTCGGCTCTTTCGCTTCTTCAATCGGAACTTTTTAAATTGACCTTAAACCCTGATCGGCTTTATGAGCTGGCAAACCTTGTAGATAGTTCAATCAGGGAAGATGCGCCGCTTACGATCAATGAAGGCGGAATAATCAAGAAGGGTTATAATAAAGAATTAGACGATTTTATAAATCTCAGCCGGGAAGGCAAAGGCTGGCTTGCACGGTTAGAAGCTACTGAAAGAGATGCAACAGGAATAAACTCAATCAAGGTAAGATATAATAAAGTATTCGGATATTATATTGAAATCCCAAAAACTCACTCAGAGATTGTTCCAGCTAATTATGTACGCAAGCAGACTTTAGTAAATGCAGAACGTTACATTACCGACGAACTCAAAACATACGAAAAAAAAGTCTTAGATGCGGAAGAGCGAAGATCGGCGCTTGAATATGAAATATTTAATGAAATACGCGAACAGGTCATAACAAATAATAAAACCATCCAGCATACCGCACAATTTTTAGCCGGACTTGATTGTCTGCTTAATCTTGCTGAAATAGCAGATCAGAATGACTATAACAGGCCGCAGATCAAAACTGATGGCCGTATTATAATTGAAGACGGGCGTCACCCTGTAGTGGAAAAAATGATAGCCGGCGAACGATTTGTGCCCAATTCCATCAATATCGATAATGATGAAAACCAGATAATCATTATTACCGGTCCCAACATGGCAGGCAAATCAACTGTTCTAAGGCAGGTGGCGCTTATAGTGCTTATGGCGCAGATGGGCTCATTTGTCCCCGCAGAAAAGGCCTCTATAAGTGTAACAGATAGAATATTTACCCGTGTAGGAGCGCTTGACAATCTTTCTTCAGGCCAGAGCACTTTCATGGTGGAGATGGAGGAAACAGCCAATATCTTGAACAATGCAAATGAACAAAGTCTTGTTATCATGGATGAGATCGGCAGGGGTACAAGCACTTTTGACGGGTTAAGCATAGCCTGGGCAGTAGCGGAATACCTCCATGATTTAAATCAAAAAGGAGTTAAAACTCTATTTGCAACACATTACCACGAACTGACTGATCTGGCGCAAAAAAAACATAGAATAAAAAATTATAATATTGCAGTAAAGGAATGGAATGATGAAATAATTTTTTTGAGAAAGCTGGTTGAAGGTGGTACAAACCGAAGTTACGGTATTCAGGTCGCACGTCTTGCAGGTCTCCCAGAACATGTTATAAAGCGTGCGAAAAAAATTCTTTATAATATAGAGAACAGGGAAAACAAATTAAACGGCTCCTCTATCCAGCCTGACAGACGGCAGGCAAGTATTATGGGCGACCATGATAAACAACAGGTACAGCTTAATCTGTTTAGACAACCTGAAACTTTTATAATTGAAAAGCTGCAACAGCTTGATATATCCAAAACAACCCCTATTGAAGCACTTAATTATCTGAATGAACTAAAGGAAAAACTTAAATAATTGAAAATTGAAGGTATCCTATTAATTTACAACAAAAAGACAGAGCGAATCCCGCATAGGTGGGACTACACATTTCTTCGTAAAATGTTAGAGCGAAGCGATACCACAAATTTTCAATTTTCAATCCTCAATTTTCAATTGATCCCTAATCCCTGTTTTTTAATATTATGCTGAATAAAAAAAACATATTATTTTGTTTACTCATCTGCTGCTATGCTCTTGCAGTCTTGTGGCCATGCACGTCATTTGCAATCACAGCAAAGGATAAATATTTTAAAGCCGAAACCTGTTATAAGAAACTTCGCAATAACTCAAAAAAATATAAATACAGAGATAGCTGGCTGCGTTGCATTGAGAAGTTCCAGGCGGTTTACAGACATGATCCAAAAGGTTCATGGGCAGCAGCAGGTCTATATATGTCGGGGGAGCTTTATGGTAAACTATACAAAATTTCATCAAAAGAGTCAGACAGGAAAGAAGCCATTGATATCTTTGAGCGCATAGTAAAGCAGTTCCCAAAAAGCGAATACAAGGATAAAGCTATAAAAAAGATTCGTGTTTTTTCAAAAAAAGAAACAAAGAAAAGCTCAAAAAAAATAAAAGTATCTATTAAAAAGAAATCACTTCCTGAAAAAATAAAAGTATCTACTAAAAAAAAGTCACTTTCTGAGAAAAAAAAGCTCAAAAAAAATATTAAGCCATCCAAAACAGATGAAATCGTTACTATAACCGGCCTCAGATACTGGTCCAATCCAAGCTATACTCGAATTGTTATCGATGCGGATAAAGATACAACATATAATCACAGACTGCTGAGAAAAGATCCATCAATTCAAAAACCTAAAAGACTTTATGTTGATTTGCAAAACAGCAGACTGGGAGATGGGATAAAAAAGACAATTCCCATAAATGACGATTTGCTGAGTGATGCAAGAGCCGGCCAGTTTACCGCAGATATGGCTCGAGTCGTAGTTGATATAAAGTCTTTTAAAACCTATAAAATCTTTTCTCTTAAAAACCCATTCAGAATTGTCATCGATGTCTGGGGAACGGAAGCAAAGAGAAAAACATCAGAGTTAAAGACCGCTGAGAAGGACAAAAGGTTTACATCAAGCGCTTTGGCAAAACAGTTCGCCCTTGGAGTTAACCGCATAGTTATAGATCCAGGTCATGGCGGGCGTGATTTTGGTGCATCAGGATATCTTAAAGGCGTTTATGAAAAAGATGTTGTTCTTAAGATAGCCAAGATGCTTGCAAAAAAGATTCGTGAAGAGGTGCAATGTGAAGTGTTTCTTACCAGAAGTCGTGACCGGTATTTAACTTTGGAAGAAAGAACAGCTATTGCAAACACAAAAAATGCAGACCTTTTTATATCAATACACACAAATGCCGCAAGAAGCAGGAGGGCATTCGGAATTGAGACATATTTCCTCAATCTTGCTACAGATGACGAATCCATTTTAGTAGCCGCACGTGAAAATGCCACATCTACAAAAAATATAAGCGATCTTCAGACAATCTTAAGTGACCTAATGCAGAATGCAAAAATAAATGAGTCCAGCCGTCTTGCCGGCTATGTCCAGACAGCTTTGTGCAACTGCCTAAAAAAGAATAAATATAGCAGAATAAATAATAAAGGAGTTAAGCAGGCTCCGTTTTATGTTCTTCTCGGAGCTCAGATGCCTGCTATCCTGATAGAAACCTCATTTATAAGTAATCCAAAAGAATGTAAAAGATTAATAAATTCAAAATATCAAAAACGATTGTGTGAAGCCATAGTCAATGGGATTAAAAAGTATATTAAGGAAACAAATCCAACTGCCTTTTTGAGGAATCTTCAACAAAAAGGGGGGTAGCTTACCACGGAACGACACGGAGTTTCACTGAAAATTATAAACAATGACTAAGTTGCTATATGAAGATTTGAGCTATAAAATCATAGGCGCAGCACTGGAGCACTGGAAGTATATAAAGACCGTAGAAAACATGGCCATAAAAAAGATAACAAATCAGAACGAAGCTCAATTGATCAATTATTTCAAAACAACTCGCTTGAGAATATGTCTATTGATAATTCAGTCTAATTCCGTGAAAATCCGTGGTGAACTATTATGGATGGCTTAAATTTTTTCGAGAAACTCCAGATCCTTTGCCTGTGTATTCTTGGTCCCAATGACAAGCACTTCAATCTTGTTGTCCTTTGTCTTTCTGTAATAAAGACGCCCTTTGTAAGCAAATATTACTTCTAATACTGTTGCACGCCCCTTTTTTCCAAACACCTTTCTTTTAATCAAAACTAGTTTTGGATCTTCGTTAAGCTGGTGGATAATTTCTTCTACTTTTATCTTCATATCATCTGTAAGATCAATAAAACCGTTTATTGCTCTTACATTAATTGAAAGATTTTTATAAATCGTATCAAATCTTTTCTTGATACTCGGATAATTTTTTGTTTTCTGCCTGGATTCTTTTTGTAAGCTCTTTGCAGGCCGATTAATTTTTTCTTTCAATGAATCAATTTCTTCCTGCTGTTTAATCTGGAGAGCAAGATTTGTCTCAATTTTTTTTTCAAGAAAAACAATTTCTTTTATCATCTCATCTTCATTTCTGCTGGCCTTTTCCTTTTCATCTTCCATCTGGTTTTTTATTTTTTTAGCTTCAGAAGTAAGCTTTTTTCTGTCTTGACCAAGAGATCTTAACTTTTCCGTATAGATATTTTTTAGTTTTAAGAGCCGATTAATTTCTTTTTCTTTTTTAATATCATCCTGTTTTGCCTTTATTAAGCCAGATCTGTAGTGATAATAAAGTATAATTAAAGATGCAAAAATAGAAAAAACAAGTATTGTATTTGAAAGAAGTGTGTTGTGCCCAACTTTCAGGTCAACATTCAGGATTAGCCCTTCATGCATGAGGTTATAGTTTTTAGTGGCTATCTGGATTGGATCAGGATGGAGTAAAGAGGTTGCATCATTTTCAAAAAAAGCAGGATATAAAATCGTGCCTCTTTTTGTGGTAACTGTTACTTCTACATCCACACCCCGTGAAATTAAAGACTTGCTTTGCAAATAGAGATTAATATTTTTATTTATGGAATCTCTTATACTGATACTGCCTTCAAATAAAGCCTGTGTATCACCAGTATAAATATTTTCAATCTCGCTTGTATATCTGTTTTTCAGGCGAGTTTCCATGGATTGTACAGAAAATATATAAACTACAGGAGGCAATAGTATGCATAATATAACTATCTTAAAAGAAAGATATTTCATTTGACGTAACAGTTCACGGTTTACAGTTCAGACAATATCTTCCTCGCCTCCTCGGAACCATCAAAACCATCATCAAGGCTGAGAGCTTTCTCAAGTTCATTTCCGGCAAGCTCTTTATTCCCTTTTTTATAGTAGGCCATGCCAAGATGATAGTGTATGGTCGCATTGTCAGGTATCTTTTCAAGGCTGTCTGTAAATTCCTGTATGGCGCTATCATATAGGCCTTTTTTGTAGTAAACAAATCCCAGAGTATCCATTACTCCAGGATCGTCCGGAAGCTTTTCTTTTGCCATTTGAGAAAGAGCCAATGCTTCATTAAGGTTTTCGTCTCTCAATGCGAGCAAATATGCCAAATTGTTTGCTGCGGGTGCAAAATCCCGATTTATGTCAAGCGCTGCCCTGTAATGTTTTTCCGAGAGATCAAAACGTTTCTGCATGTCGTAAATAATTCCAATAAGCATATGAGGGCCTGCCTGTTTGGGATTTTTCTCAAGAATGGCTTTGTATTGTTCAACGGCTTTATCCTGTTTCTTATCAAGAACATATATTTTAGCCAGAGAATAATACGGCTTTAAAAAATCCGGATATTCTTCTAAAGCCTTTTTAAATGATTCTTCTGCTTTAATTTTTTTCTTCTGAGCTAAGTATAGCCCACCTTTTAAATCATGAACTATTGCTAAAAGTGCAGGATTATCTTTTACTATTTCTATCTGTGTTTCACATTTATTGATTGCAATGTCGAACTCTTTCTTAGCAGCATGAACAAGGACAATATTGGCAAACACATCCATGAGTTTATTGTTTATTGACAGAGCCTTTTCAAAGTTAGATAGAGCAAGATCATATTTTTTTTGAAAACGATTAATAAGGCCTATTCTGAAGTAACCTGCTGGATTATCCGGATCTATCTTTATCAATGATTCAAACATATCCTGTGCGTTTTTAAACTTACGCTGGTTCATATATGCATTGCCGGCAATAAGTTTTGCTTTGTAATTATTCGGCAGAATTGCAATAACATCTTTGCTCTCTTTTATAGCTAAATCAAAATTGCGCTCACGGAGATAAATTTCTGCTAAAAGTATTTTTGCTTTCATGTATTTTGGTTTTAATTCAATTGCCTTCACAATGGCTGTTTTTGCTATTTGATGTTCATTTTTTCCAATATGAGCAAGCCCTTTGAAATAATGGGCGCGCGCAGACCCAGGTTCTTCTTTAATTAAAATGTCGAATAATTCAATTGCTTCCGAAAACTTTTGTTTTAGAACAAAAACTTCTCCTTTAAGCATTCTGGTCGGAAAATACTTTGGTCTTTTTTCTAAAATATTGTTTATATAATTTTCTGCCTCATCAATATTTCTATTCTTAAAATGGAATCTGGCTATTGTATCCATAATTCTAATATCTTCGGGATGTATATCAAGCGCTTTATTAAACATTGATAAAGCTTTATCCTTGATACCGGAACTATTATAAAATCCAGCTATAACCATATATGGTTTTATATTTTCCGGATCAGTTTCAATTGCTTTAAGATATGCTTTTTCCGCCTTATCCTTGTTTTTCTGTGAAAAATAAAAGTTGCCGAGAATAATGTAAAGATCAGCATTTCCAGGATTAAGCTCAATGGTTTGTTTTATTTCGACTTCGGCACTATCATAATCTTTTTTATTTAAATAGAAACTGAAAAGAGAAAGACGTGGTTGTATAGAATCCGGAGAAATATCAATTGCGGCCTTTAATTTTTTTTCAGCCTCTGTAAGCTTTCCCTGGCGAGCCATAACACGGGATAACCCAATATAAGCGCGGATTTGTTTGCTATCGAGTCCAATAATCTTTTCAAATACAGTGGCGGCTTCATGCAGATTTTTTTCCTGATCCAATATGCCGGCTAGTACCAATAACGCCTCTATATTATTCGGCTCTATATTTAAAACTAAATCAACTTTTTCCCTGGATTCTTTAAATTTTTTTCCAAGAAAATAAAAACCAGCCAGTTTTAACTGAGCATCAGTGTTGTCAGGATCTAGTTTTGCAAGCATTAAAAATGTTCTAAAAGCCTCTTGAGCATTTCCAAGTTTAAGATAGGTTTCACCTAAGTTCGAATATGCCTCGATATATTCTTGATCAATTTGTATAGCATTTTTTAACTCAATTTCTGCGCTTTTGTATTCTCCTTTTTCAAAATAGGTTTTACCTTTTTCGAGATAAGTCAGTTTTTTTTCTTCATCAGACGAGCATCCATATATTGTAATTAGTGCTAATAAACCAACCATACAAAAAATCTTAAAATACCCCATTTAAAAAACCTCCATGAATAGTTGAGGAGTTATTTGTGAATTTTAAAAGTATATCTTTAATAACAATTTGAATCAATAAATAAATTGTAAGCGTTTACGGAAGGCGTTTCCGTTGCAAGCGTGATTAACCGGAGGGATCCAGCTTAGGAACGTGGACGAATTAACTTCCTCAAGTAGGCGCACAGATTTGGGTCGAATTTGTTCGATCTCAGATCACAAAAGTTGAAGGAATAGCGAGCTATTTCAATATTTTTGTGATTTGA